>JBDTRT010000141.1:0-62404 GCA_039931595.1 Sphingomicrobium sp. | reverse complement strand
ACTGCCCTCCGAAGGCAGGGGTCACAGGTTCGAATCCTGTCGGGTGCGCCACTTTTTCAAACGCTGCTTAGGCGCATTCCACCTCGGGCTGGAGCCGATCCGGCCGGGCGCGCAGCATGGTCTTGCCGCTTTCGAGCGCGCGGAACTTGGCGCTCAGCCGGCGCAGCCACACGGCGGGCGTGCGGTGGCTCCGCCGGAGCTTGTCCCACACTTCGTCCATCAGCGCCTGGTCGCCGGTGTCATAGGCGATCCTGAAGATTTTCCGCCGCCGCGCCGGCAGGTCGCGGTCGAGCGCCGCGCGGAAGTCGTCCGGAAGAATCGAGTGACATTCGCGGGCGAACTCGAATATGCGCCACCGGCCGATCGCCCGGCCGAGCTTGCTGCTGGTGTCGTTGCCGGCGTGCTTGCGATAGCGCACCAGCGGTTGCCAGACCAACGCCAGCTGGCCCTGGCTCAACGCCCGGATGAGGAATTCGAGGTCTTCGGACAGGATCCCGTTCATCGCCGGATTGTAGCCGCCGATCGCCAGCGCGAAGTCGCGGCGAATGACCGACGTCGACGGGTAAGCGGGGACTCGCTTGAGTAGCAGAGGGAGCGGGAATTTGCCGACCAGGCTCCACGGCACCGAGGGATCGGCCGGGCGGATCCCCGACCAGTAGCGCGCCGGCGCGGTTTCGAAATTGGTCAGCCGGTCGTCGCGCTCGGGGCTGAACTTGCGGTGATCGGTCGAGATCAGGTCGGCCCTTCCGTCCTCGATCGCCGGCACCACCGACGCGATGAATTCGGGCAGATAGAGATCGTCGTCATCGAGCGTCGCGACCCACGCGCCGCGCGCCGCGCGAATCCCTGCGTTGCGCGCCGCCTGCTTGCCGATCGGCGCGATTCTCACCACCCGCACGCGATCGCTCGAATGGGCGTTCCAGAACGCGGCATGGTCTTCGCTGCCGTTGGCGACGACTATGATCTCCCGCACCGCGACCGACTGCGCAAGGACCGACTGGACGGTCTCAAGCGCCAGCCGCTTTCGGTCGAAGCTCGGAATGACCACGGAAATATCAGCTGTCTGGAGCGTCATTGTCTCACCGGTGCAGGCCTTTGCCGAGCGCACATGCGCGAGCCATTTTTGCGGTAACGAGCGAAAGTCGACATCGGTCCCGTTTCCGCTGCCAAGGTTTAAAACCTCTGCCGGGATCGGCGGCAAGTCAACGACCAAACCAAGACAGCGCGGGCGCACCGGGCCGTGCGGTCAAGACGTTCGCGCGCCACGGTAATTTTCCTGTTGCCCGACCGGTTTTGACGCGGGTGATTAACAAATCCAACCGCGGCTCCTGCACCCGCTAAACAAGGTCCAGTTTGAACAATAAACTGCAGTAGCAAGCTATTACTTCACAAGTATATTAGCGCGAATTTAAAGTTGTCTTCTCCATAATGGACACAAGATGTTAGATTGAATTGATGTTTACTTAGTTTGAACTTGTTCCATTTAACCGGAACATTGCTAGCCAGATTGAGTCAGCCCGAATATCCGCCGGGAATTCCCACGCTGGTGCCTGCCAGGAGGTTCTCGATGGCCGTGATCTTGATCGTGGACGACGACCAGTTGATGGTCGAGATGATCGCCGGTGCGCTGCGCCCATTGGGACATTGCGTCGACACACTCGACGACGGCCTGCACGTCATCGACGTGGTTCATCTGGAGCGCCCGGCGCTGGTCATCCTCGACTGCACCATGCCCCAGATCGGCGGGATCGATGCGCTGCGCCAAATCCGCTCGTCGGGGTCGTGCCGCAATACGCCGGTGATGATGCTGACCTCCCGCCGAAGCGCGGCGGACGAGGAATTGGCGCGCGGTGCCGGCGCCAACGATTACCTGCGCAAGCCATTCGGACTGGCGCAGCTGGTCGGGCGGATCGACGCGCAATTGTTCAAGGCCGGGTGGAAGCCAGGGGCGGCCGCAACCGGCCAATCCGAGCCTCCGGCGGCCGGCGGTTTGCATCCCGCGCCGAAGTCCTCGCCAATCGCAGCCCGGATCGGATGACCATTATGCCTACGCGCCCGACGCTGACGATCGGCCCTCCGACCAAGCTGCAGATTTCGGCCTGCGTGATCGTCGTGGTGGTCACGCTGCTGGTCCTGTTCGGCTGGGCAACCGAGGATTATCTGCTGACGTCGACCTTTTCCAAGACCAAGGCGATGAACCCGGTCACCTGCTGCGCCATTCTCGCGCTGGCCTGGGCAATTCTGTTGCGGTCTCGGCGCACCGATCCGTTTTTTTATGCACTGGCGGTCGGGGCGGTCTTGATCGGGGCGACCAAGCTCCTCGAACTTACCCTTGGCGCACAAAGCTCGATCGATCAGCTGCTGTTTGTCGACCAGCTGGACAGCGTTCCGGGCCTCGCCCGCAATCGCATGGCGGCCAACACCGCGGTCGGCATCATCACTTTGGGGCTCGCTTTGCTGGCCAGCCGGAGAAACTCGTCGCGCGTCCAGCTCGGCTGCCAGATCCTGTGCCTGATCGCCGCCGGCACCGCGCTGACCGCGCTGATCGGCTATTTCTTCGGCCTGATTGCGCTCTACCAGATCCATGCCAGCGTCGCGATGGCTTTGCCGACCGCGATCACCCAGTTCATCCTGGCGCTGGCGATCATCAGCCTCAATCCCGAATTCGGCGTGATGCGGATTTTCCCCGCAGCCGGCCGAGCCAAGTCGCTGACGCTGTTCGCGCTGCCGATTGCGGTGATCCTGCCGGTGCTGGTCGGAATGCTCGGATTGGTCGGGCAACGCGCCGGCTATTACGGACCGGAAGCGGCGGTTGTGATCGAGCTGATCGTCAACGCCATGCTGAACATCGTCCTGGTCGGCGCATGCGCCATTGCGATTTACGTCAGCGATGCCGAACGCGACCGCCGCGAAGCCACGATCCGCAACAGCGAGAAGCAGTTCCGCGAGGCCGAGGAGGCCGGCAATGTCGGTCACTGGAAGGTCGAAATGCCGAGCCGGGTGGTGCGCTGGTCGGATGGCCTGCTCAAGATCTGCGGCCTGCATGAGCGCGTTCTGCCGGATATCGACACGGCGCTTTCGACCTTCCACCCGGAAGACCGCGAACTGGTTCGGAACCATCTCCTCGCGGCCAAGAAAGAGGGCAAGGATTGGGAGCTGGCGTGCCGTATCTGCCGGCCCGACGGATCGATCCGCCACGTCATCACCCACGGGGTGTGCGAGCGCAACGAGCTTGGCGAAACGAGCGAAGTGCTGGTGGTCACCTCCGACGTCACCGATCTCGAGATCGCGCGCCGCGGCGCCGAAGCCGCAAAGGTAACGACCGCGACCTTCCTGACCAATATGAGCCACGAAATCCGGACCCCGATGAACGGCATCATGGGCTTTGTCGAATTGCTGCTCGAAAGCGATTTGGATATCGCCCAACGGCGCCACCTGACGCTGGTCCAGGAATCCTCCCTCGCCCTGCTCAAGCTGCTCAACGACATCCTCGACATTTCGAAGATGGAGGCCGGCCGGTTCGAAATCGTCGAGACTCGCTACAACATCCGCCACGGCATCAAGCAGTGCGCCCGCCTGATGACCCCGATCGCCGAGCAGAAGGGGATCGCGCTCAAGGTTGCGATCGCCGATGATCTTCCATCGCACCTGATGATCGACGGCCTGCGCATGCGCCAGATCGTCCTCAACCTGATTGCCAACGCGATCAAGTTCACTCGCAGCGGTGCGATTTCCGTGGTGATCGCAAAAGGCGTCGATGACGCCGGAACGGCGACCCTGCGGGCGTTGGTCGAAGACAGCAGTATCGGCATTCCCCCCGACCGCGTCGCGACGATTCTCGAGACTTTCGTCCAGGCCGAATTGAGCACCACGCGCCGCTTTGGCGGATCGGGCCTCGGGCTCAGCATCAGTCGCCAGCTGGCGGAATTGATGGACGGTTCGATCGAGGTCGACAGCGTGGTTGGCAAAGGCACCAAGATGACCGTCGTGCTGCCGCTGATCGAAGCCTCGGCGTCGGTTGCGCATGTTGCCATCGCGGGCATGCCGGACAGCGCACAACAAGCCCCGCCGCGCACGGCCGATTTCACGCCGGCCTCGATCCTCCTGGTGGAAGACGTCGATATCAACCAAGAACTGTTCGCCGAGATGCTCACCCGGCTTGGCCACAAGTTCCAGATTGCGTCGGATGGCGCTCAAGCGGTCGAGCTCGCCGGGAAATTGGCGACCGAACCCGACGCCTGGAACATGATCCTGATGGACCTGCAAATGCCGGTCATGGACGGCCTTGCCGCGACCCAGGAAATCCGCTCGTTCGGGGGCCGCGCGGCGACCATTCCGATCATTGCCCTGACCGCCAGCGCGTTCGAGCAGGATCGGCGGCAGTGCGAGTGTGCCGGAATGGACGATCATATCACCAAGCCGGTCGGCATCGAGGCGCTGGGCGGCATGATCGATCGCTGGCACAGCGGCACAACGGCGCCGGTGTCCGCGACCGACGCGGCCCAGCCGGCGCCAAGCACTTCGATCAACCAGCGTCTCGCGAAACGGCTGACGACATCGGCCGCGCGGCTCGGCGAGATTGTCCGGGAGGTCATGCGAACCAATCCCGACAAGCAGAAGACCTTGATGATCGAAGCGGGCAAGATCGCCCACATGTTGTCCGGAACCGCCGGCATGATCGGCCTGCCGGAGACCGGGGAGATCGCAGCAGTCGCCGAAGGCAAGATCAAGGCATGCGTCGACGTCACGTCGGCCGCCGACGTGCTGAGCGCGATCAGGACGATAGAAAATTTGGTCGCCGCGCTGATCGTCAGCGAGGTCGACACCAGCAAGCTGACCGTGCTCCCCCAGGCGAAGGTAGCTTGAACCAAGCATGAGGCCACGCGCTCGATTTGGGGCGTTCGACTCTTGGCCGGTGCGCCATTATCCTGATCTTCCCAATCCAGGTTTGAAGGGAAGCTCGCGATGGCGAAGATCCTGTGCGTCCTCTACGACGATCCGATCGACGGGATGCCCGCGTCCTATCCGCGCAACGATTTGCCCGCGCTCGGCCGGTATCCCGACGGCCAGTCGCTGCCGACCCCGAGCGCGATCGATTTCCAGCCGGGCGATCTGCTCGGCTGCGTTTCGGGCGAACTCGGCTTGCGCCAATATCTCGAAAGCAACGGCCACACATTGGTCGTGACGTCCGACAAGGATGGCCCCGACAGCGCGTTCGAGCGCGAGCTGGTCGATGCCGACGTGGTCATCTCGCAGCCGTTCTGGCCGGCCTATCTGACCGCCGAGCGGATCGCCAAGGCGCTCAAGCTCAAGCTCGCCATCACCGCCGGGATCGGCTCCGACCATGTCGATCTGGCGGGCGCGATCGAACGCGGCATCACGGTTGCCGAAGTGACCTTCTGCAATTCGATCAGCGTCGCCGAGCACGTCGTGATGATGATCCTCTCTTTGGTCCGCAATTACCTTCCGTCGCACGACTGGGTGCGCAAGGGCGGGTGGAACATCGCCGACTGCGTGTCGCGCTCGTATGACGTCGAGGGCATGCACGTCGGCACCGTCGCCGCCGGACGCATCGGCAGCGCCGTGCTGCGGCGCCTGAAGCCGTTCGACATGCATCTCCATTATTACGATCGCCACCGCTTGCCCGAAGCGGTCGAGCAGGAGCTTGGAGTGACCTGGCACGACAGCGTCGAGCATATGGTCGGGGTGTGCGACGTGGTCACCATCAACGCCCCGCTGCACCCCGAGACCGAGCATCTGTTCGACCATGAGATGATCGGGCGGATGAAGCGCGGGGCTTTTCTGGTCAACACCGCGCGCGGCAAGATCGTCGATCGCGAGGCGGTTGTCGCGGCGCTCGAAAGCGGCCAGCTCGCCGGTTACGCCGGCGACGTCTGGTTCCCCCAGCCGGCGCCGCGCGACCACCCGTGGCGGACCATGCCGCACCACGGTATGACCCCGCACATTTCGGGCAGCAGTCTGTCGGCCCAGGCGCGCTACGCCGCCGGGACGCGCGAGATCCTCGAATGCTTTTTCGAGGGCCGGCCGATCCGCGAGGAGTATCTGATCGTCCAGGGCGGGCATCTGGCCGGTGCCGGCGCCCACAGCTACAGCCCCGGCGACGCCACCGGCGGCTCCGAAGAAGCGGAGCGGTTCAAAGCATGATTGCGTGACCGCGCCGGTTCTTGCTTAAGCGGAGGCGTGAGCCAGGCCTGGAACTTTGCGATCGACCGCGGCGGGACGTTCACCGATATCGTCGCGACCGGGCCGGACGGCCGCACCCGGACCGAGAAATTGCTGTCGGACAACCCGCTCTATCCCGATGCCGCGGTCGAGGGCATCCGCCGCTTGCTCGAAGCCGAAGTCGGGACGCTCGGCGACGTCCGCATGGGCACCACCGTCGCCACCAACGCTATACTCGAACGCCGCGGCGAGCGGGTCGCATTGGCCATCACCCGCGGCTTCGGCGACGCGCTGCGGATTGGCTACCAGGCGCGCCCCGAAATCTTCGCGCGCCACATCGTGCTGCCGGCCATGCTCTATGAAGCAATGGTCGAGATCGACGAGCGGGTCGGTGCCGACGGCGCGCTCCTCACCCCGCTCGACGAGCAGGCCGCGCGCGCCGGCCTCGAGCGCGTTCGCGCCGCCGGCATCGAGGCGCTGGCGATCGTCTTGATGCACGGCTGGAAGTTCCCCGCGCACGAAGCGCGGCTGGCCGACATCGCGCGCGAACTGGGCTTCACCCAGATCTCGGTCAGCCACGAAGTCGCACCGCTGATCAAGCTCGTCGGCCGCGGCGACACGACGGTGGTCGACGCCTATCTGTCGCCGGTCCTGCGCCGCTACGTCGACCGCGTCTCGGCCGGCCTCGCCGGCGCTGCCGGGCTCCACTTCATGCAATCCAACGGCGGCCTCGCTCAAGCGCGCTCGTTCCGCGGCAAGGACGCGATCCTGTCCGGTCCCGCCGGCGGCGTGGTCGGCATGGTCGCCGCCAGCACCGCCCACGGCGACGCCAAGGACGGGTTAAGGCTGATCGGCTTCGACATGGGCGGCACCTCGACCGACGTGTCGCATTACGCCGGCCGCTTCGAACTCGCCGACGAGAGCGTCGTCGCCGGCGTCCGCATCCGCGCGCCGATGATGCAGATCCACACCGTCGCCGCCGGCGGCGGATCGATCTGCCGGTTCGACGGCATGCGCTTTCGGGTCGGCCCGCAATCGGCCGGCGCCCGCCCCGGACCGGCCTGCTACCGCAACGGCGGCCCGCTGACCGTGACCGACTGCAATTTGGTGCTCGGCCGGATCGTGCCCGATCGTTTCCCGGCGGTGTTCGGCCCGGGCGGCGACCAGCCGCTCGACCCGCAAGCCTCGCTCGACCAGCTCGAACAAGTCGCGCGGCAAGTCGGCGGCGGCCTCACGTCTGAGCAGGTCGCCGAGGGCTTCCTCGACATCGCGGTCGACAATATGGCCGCTGCGATCCGAAAGATCTCGATCGCCCGCGGCCACGACGTGACCCGCTACACCCTCGCCTGCTTCGGCGGCGCCGGCGGCCAGCACGCCTGCCGCGTCGCCGACGCGCTCGGCATCGAGCGGATTCTGGTCCACCCGCTGGCCGGCGTGCTGTCGGCCTACGGCATCGGCCTCGCCCCGGTGAAAGCGATCCGCGAACACAGCTGGCTCAAGCCGCTCGCCGAGGATTTCAGCAACGGCCTGCGCGTGCTCGAGACGGCCGCGCGCGCCGCGTTGGTCGATCAGGGCATCGCGCCCGAAGCGATTGCGCTCGACCGCCGCGCCCGGCTGCGCATGCCGGGCAGCGACATGACGCTCGAAATCGCGATTGAGCCCGCCGCCGCCATGCGATCGACATTCCAGGCACTCCACCGCCAGCGCTTCGGCTATGTCGAGGAAGCCGCCGAACCCGTGGTCGACGCCTTGGTGGTTGAAGCCGTGAGTTCCTCCCCGAGCTTGCTCGGGGAGGGGGACCGCTCGGCGACGCCGAGTGGTGGAGGGGTCACTAAAGGCCCCGCCCTGATCTTCGACCCGACCTCGACCATCGTCGTCGAACCCGGCTGGAGCGCCACCCGCGCCGAAGACGGAACGCTGGTCCTGACCCGCACCATGCCGCTCCAACGCGGCCGCGCCATCGGCACCGCGGCCGACCCCGTCCGCCTCGAGATCTTCAACAATCTGTTCATGGCCATCGCCGAGGAGATGGGGGTCGCGCTGCAATCGACCGCGACCTCGGTCAACATCAAGGAACGGCTCGATTTTTCCTGCGCATTGTTCGACGCCGACGGCTCGCTGATCGCCAATGCGCCGCACATCCCGGTACATCTGGGATCGATGGGCGAAAGCATCCGGACCATCATCGAAACCCGCGGCAATGCCCCCGATGGCCAGCCCCACGACGGACGGGGCATCCGCCGCGGCGACGCCTACGTCCTCAACGACCCCTATCGCGGCGGCACCCATCTGCCCGACATCACGGTCATCCTGCCGGTGTTTTACGGCGCGACCGACTCCACTCCATCGGCTTTCGTCGCCGCGCGCGGCCACCATAGTGACATCGGCGGAATCACGCCTGGATCGATGCCGCCCGACAGCCGCACGATCGTCGAGGAAGGCGTGCTGATCGACAATCAATTGCTGGTCGACGAGGGCCATTTCCGCGAGGCCGAGATGTGCGCCTTGCTCGCCGCCGCGCGCTACCCGGCTCGCAATCCCGACCGCAACCTGTCGGACCTCCGCGCGCAGCTCGCGGCGTGCGTCCACGGCGCGGAAGCGCTGATGAAAACCGTCGGCGATTATGGCGCGGACGTGGTCGCGGCCTACATGCGCCATGTCCTAGCGAACGCCGAGGAATCGGTCCGCCGCCTGCTCGACCGGCTCGACGACGGCGCGTTCGATTACGAGATGGACAACGGCGCCCGCGTTAAGGTCGCGATCACCATCGACAAAAAGGCGCGCGCCGCGACCTTCGACTTCACCGGTACCAGCCCCCAACTGGCCGACAATTTCAACGCGCCTTATTCGATCGCGCGCGCCGCCTCGCTCTATGTCGTGCGCACGCTGGTCGACGACGCGATCCCCATGAACGACGGCTGCCTGCGCCCGATCTCCCTGGTCATCCCCGCAGGCTCGATGCTCAGCCCGGCCTTCCCCGCGGCGGTTGTCGCCGGCAATGTCGAGACCAGCCAGGTCGTCACCGACGCTCTGTTCGCTGCCACCGGCCGGCTCGCGCCAAGCCAGGGCACGATGAACAATTTCACGTTCGGCAACGACGCCCACCAATATTATGAAACGATCGCCGGCGGATCGGGCGCCGGCCCCGACCATGACGGCACCGACGCGGTCCAGACCCACATGACCAACAGCCGCCTGACCGATCCCGAAATCCTCGAAACGCGCCTGCCAGTGCGGCTCGACCTGTTCGCCATCCGCACGGGCTCCGGCGGCCTCGGCGCGCACCACGGCGGCGACGGCGTGATCCGCCGCGTGACCTTCCTCGAACCGATGCGCGCCAACATCCTCGCCAACCGCCGCCGAGTCGCGCCACGCGGCCTCGCCGGCGGCGGCGATGCCAGGCCCGGCCGCAACTGGGTCGAGCGTACCGACGGCTCGATCGAGCTGCTCAGCGCGACCGCCTCTGCGCAAATGCAGCCGGGCGACGCTTTCGTGATCGAAACCCCGGGCGGCGGCGGCTACGGCAAGGCCGACGAATGAATTACTGGCCCCTCCTCGGTATCGCCTTGGTCGTGATCGGCTTCGCGCTGCGCCTCAACCCGATGCTAGTCGTGACCGCCGCGGCGATCGTCACCGGGCTGCTCGGCGGGCTCGACCTGATCGCGGTCATCTCGACGTTCGGCAAGGCGTTCAACGACAACCGCATCATCGCCATCGTGTGGATCGTGCTGCCGGTGATCGGCCTGCTCGAACGCCACGGCCTGCAACAGCGCGCGGCAACGCTGATCCGCGGCTTCAGGAACGCCACCACCGGCCGCCTGCTGATCCTTTACCTGATCTACCGCCAGCTGACCGCCGCGATCGGCCTGCACTCGACCGCCGGCCACGCGCAGACCGTGCGCCCGCTGGTCGCGCCGATGGCGCTGGCCGCGGCCGAAAAGCAGCACGGCGAGCTCGACGAACCGACCGCGGACAAGGTCAAGGCCTACGCCGCCGCGACCGACAATGTCGGGCTGTTCTTCGGCGAAGACATTTTCTTCGCGATCGGCTCGATCGTCCTCATCCAGCAGATCCTCGCTACCTACGGCTACAACCTCGCCCCGCTGCAACTGGCGCTGTGGGCGATCCCCAGCGCGATCTGCGCCTTCCTCATCCACAGCGCCCGGCTGCTGCTGCTCGACCGCTCGCTCAAGGGGCGCGGCCAATGATCACGCTCCACTGGCTCTATGCACTCGCCGGCGCGATGTTCGCCGCCTTCGCCTTGCTGTCGGCGTTCGACCGAACCAACCCGAAGCATTTCGGCAATTTCGCGTTCTGGGGACTGATGGCGCTGAGCTTGCTCGGCGGCGATTGGATCGGCGACTTCGGCAACGGTCTGCTGGTGCTCGGCCTCGCCGGGCTCGCCGGGTTCGGCCTGATCGGTCGCAGCCACCCGCCGACCACCAGCGAGGCGCAGCGCCAGGCCTGGTCCGAACGGCTCGGCAACCGGCTGTTCCTGCCGGCGCTGATCATTCCGCTGACCGCGCTGCTCGGCACCCTCGCTTACAATTACACGCCGCTCGGCAGCTTCGGCCTGATCGAGGCCAAGCGCGAGACCTATGTCTTCTTGGGCCTCGGCGTGCTGCTCGCGCTGGCGACCATCTTTATCTGGCTCAAGCCGCCGGCGCTGGCCCCGCTGCAGGAGGGCCGCCGGCTGATCGACGCGATCGGCTGGGCCGCGGTACTGCCGCAAATGCTCGCCGCACTGGGCGTATTGTTCGCCGCGGCCGGCGTCGGCACGGTCATCGGCGACCTCGCCCAGGCGGTCATCCCCAAGGGCAATGTGTTCGCCACGGTCGCCGTGTTCGGGCTCGGCATGGCGCTGTTCACGATCATCATGGGCAACGCCTTCGCCGCTTTCCCGGTGATGATCGCGGCGATCGGCGTGCCGCTGCTGATCGTCGGCTACGGCGGCAATCCGGCGGTGGTCGGAGCGATCGGCATGCTGGCCGGCTTCTGCGGCACGCTGATGACGCCGATGGCCGCCAACTTCAATCTGGTCCCGGCGGCGCTGCTCGAACTGAAGGACCAATATGGCGTCATCCGCGTCCAGCCCGCGACCGCGCTGCCGTTGCTCGCGGTCAACATCCTGATCATCTATTTCGCGGGCTTCCGGTGACCCTCGATCGCGCCACGGCAGCGCGTTTCGCCGCCATCGCTTTGGGCCATGTCGCGCAGGAATATCCGCACAAGCTCGACCATGTGCTGACCGGTGACGGCGACGCCCAGACCCCGCGCGCGCTGCACCCGATCTTCTTCGGCAGCTTCGACTGGCACAGCTGCCTCCACGGCTGGTGGACCCTGCTGACCGTACGCCGCCTATTCCCCGACCTGTCCGAAGCGTCAGCAATCGCCGTACTCGCCGACGCCACCTTCACGCCCGACAAGATCGCCGACGAACTGGCCTATCTCGACCGTCCGTCGAGCCGCGGGTTCGAGCGGCCCTACGGCTATGCGTGGCTGCTCTCGCTCCACCTCGAAGCCTCGCGCCATCCGGATCAACGCTGGGCGGCCGAGCTCGAGCCGCTCGCCTGCGTCTTGGCCCACCGCCTGCGCGACTATCTCGCGATCCTGACCTACCCGATCCGCACCGGCACTCACTTCAACACCGCCTTCGCGCTGATCCTGTCGCTCGAATGGGCCGAGCAGTTCGATGCGCGCCTCGCTCAACTGATCCGCAAGCGCGCGGCGCATTGGTTCGCCACTGACCGCGACTGTCAGGCGTGGGAGCCGGGCGGCGACGAATTCCTCTCGCCGGCGCTGATCGAGGCTTTGTGCATGGCGCGCGCGCTACCGCCCGCCGACTTTGAGCGCTGGTTCGCCACCTTCCTCCCGCACCTCGCCAAGCGTGAGCCCGCGACCCTGTTCACCCCGGCCATCGTCAGCGACCGCAGCGACGGCAAGATCGCCCACCTCGACGGGCTCAACCTGAGCCGCGCGTGGTGCTGGCGCTCGCTCGGCTTTCCGCACCCGGCCGAGGCCCATCTCGATGCAGCGCTGCCGCACGTCGCCGGCGACTATATGGGCGAACATTGGCTGGCGAGCTTCGCGCTGCTCGCGCTGCTCGCCGATTAGGCCGCGGGCCACTTCTCCAGCAGTTCGACGAACCGCGTCAGCCAGGCATTGGTCTGGTGCCCGTCGACCACCCGATGGTCGATGGTCAGCGTGACATAGGCCATCGGCAAGATGACGATCGCATCGTCGCCGTCGGCCTCGCGCACCGCCACCCGCTTCTGCAATTTGCCCACCCCGAGGATCGCCGCCTGGCCCTGATGGAGGATGATCGGGGCCGCCAGCAGCGAGCCTGACACGCCGTGGTTGGAAACTGTGAAACTGCCGCCCGAAACGTCGCCGCCGGTCAGCTTGCCCTCACGAGCCCGCCGCGTCAGGTCGTCGAGCCGGGCGCCGATCTCTTCGAGCGACTGCGACCCGGCATCGCGCACCACCGGCACCACCAGCCCCTTGTCGCCAAGCGCGGTACCGACCCCGATGTCGATTGTCGGCGAAACCGCGATCCGGTCCTGGACCCAGCGTCCGTTGATCGCCGGCGCCACTGCCATCGCGTCCGCGGCGGCCTTGACGATATAAGCGGTGTAGCTGAGCTTGGTGCCGTTCGCCGCAAGCGCCGCCTTGTGCGCCGCAACCGCCGAGAAATCGGCCTCGAACAGCGCCGTGACATGCGGCGCCTCGCTCACCGCGCGGACCATATTCTCGGCGATTTTGAGCCGCATCCGGCCGTGCTTGATGTCGCTGGTCGACGGCGATGTGCCCAGAGCGTTTTCGACATCCTCGCGCGTGATCCGCCCGCCGCGCCCGGTCCCGGTCAGCCGCGCCGGGTCGATCCCATGCTGCTTCAACGCCCGCCGGACCGACGGAGAGAGGCGGGTTTCTGTCCCCGCCCCGTTCGTCCCGAGCGACGTCGAGGGACGTTGCCGAGGCTCTGACCGTGTCTCGACCTCGCTCGACACGAACGGCTTTGGATTGGCGTTCGAATCAATCCGCCCGAGCAGCGCCCCCGGCACCGCATCCGCATCCGTATCGAGCACGATCTCGGTCAGCACGCCGGCCGCCGGCGCCGGCACTTCCTGCGTCACCTTGTCGGTCTCGAGCTCGACCAACGGATCGTTGACCGCGACCGTATCGCCGACCTGCTTGAGCCACGCGCGCACCACCGCCTTGGTCCCCTCCTGCTCGTCCGGAACCAGGATATCGATCACACTCAGAACCCCACCAGCCGGTCGATCTCGGCCCGGATTCGCGCCACCGAGGGCAGCGCCGCTTCCATCAGGGTCGGGTGATGCGGGCTCGGGATGTCGGGCATGGTCACCCGCGCCACCGGCGCATCGAGGTCGAGGAACGCTTCGTCGGCGACCACCGCGGCGATCTCGGCGCCGAACCCGCCGGTGCGCAGATCCTCGTGGACGATCAGGCAGCGCCGGGTCCGCGCAACGCTGTCGAGCACCGTCCCGCGGTCCCACGGCATCAATGTCCGCAGGTCGATCACGTCGGCGCTGATGCCGTCCGCCGCGGCCTCGCAGCGCGGCACCATCGCGCCCCACGTGACGATTGCAATCTGGTCGCCCTCGCGGGTCTTTTTCGCCACCCCGAACGGAAGCACGAAATCGTCGCCCGGCCACGGCCGCCGCGCCCAGCTGTCGTCGAGCATCGCGCGATGTTCGAAGAACAGCACCGGGTCGTTGCCGCGCAGGCTCGCGCGGAGCAATCCGACCGCATCCTCGGCGTTGGACGGCACCGCCACCTGCCACCCAGGATTGTGGACGAACTGCACTTCGTTGGTCTGGCTGTGCCACGGGTCGCCGCATTTGAAGAAACCGCCCGGGACGCGCAGCACCATCGGCGCCGCGAAGCGGTTGTTGGTGCGCCAGCGCATCGTCCCGCAATCGTTGATCTGCTCGGTCGCCGGCTCGGCATATTTGCGAAACTGGATTTCGGGCACCGGCATCAGCCCGGCCAGCGCCATCCCCACGGCTCGGCCGACGATGCCCTCCTCGTTGAGGCTGGTGTCGAACACGCGCTCGCGCCCGTACTTGTCCTGCAGCCCGAGCGTGACCGCATGCACCCCGCCCTTCGGCCCGACGTCCTCGCCGAACACCAGCACGCGCTTGTTGCTCGCCAGCTCCTGATCGAGTGTGCGGCGGATCGCGGTGACCATGTTGATCCGCTGGCCGTCGGGGTGCGGCTGGTCGGTCGATTGCGGCGCGACAAAGCCGTGGTTGAGCTGGCCGCCGACCTGCTGCAGCTGGTCTTCGAACATGACATGCTCGGTGACCCGCTCCGCGCTGGACACGCCGCGCGCCTCGGCGTCGGCGACCGCGGTTGCAACCGTCGCCGCGGCGTCGGCCTCGAGCGCCGCCCAGTCGAGCTCGGGCGCTTGCGCCTGCAATTTGGGCAGCGGGTCGCGCGCCCATTCGGCCTTGATCTCGTCCTCGCTCTTGTAACCCTGGGTGTCCTGGAAGCTGTGGCCTTCGAGTCGCGGCATGGTCAGCCGCAGCAGCGCCGGGCCACGCTCGGTCCGGACATGCTCGACCGCCTCGCGCACCAGCCGCGCTGCGGTCACCGGGTCGGTGCCGTCGCCGTTGAAGATGGTCAGCCCGGCAAAGCTCGCCAGATTGGCGGCGATGTCCTTGCCCGGGGTCTGGTATTCGGACGGCACCGAGATGCCATAGCCATTGTCCTCGATGTAAATTAACAATGGCAAGTGTTGTGTGGTTGCAATTGTTAGCGCCGACCAGAATCCGCCCGTGGCGCAGCTCGCGTCGCCGCCCAGCACGACCGCTATCGCATCGTCCGGCCCCTCGCCGAGCACGTCGCTCTTGTAGGCGATCGCCTGGGCCCAGCCGGCCGCCGGCGTATATTGCGCGCCGACCCCGCCGCACATCGGCAGCGCATGGGCACCGCCCGGATTGGGGAAATTGAACACCACGCCGATGTCGCGGCCGTCCGAATAGCCGCCGGCCAGGCCCATCCCCGAGCCCAGCGCATCGGCCAGCGGCACGCCCAGCGCGAGCAGCAACGGGCGCGACCGGTAATAACCGCACGCCGCGTCGCCGTCCTTGAGTTGCATCCCGAGCAGGACCTGCGCGAGGTCGTGCCCACGGGCCGAGAATTGGTAGAAAATCTTCTTTTGAGGAACCAGCTCCTGTTCCTCGATCCGGTCCATCTCGCGGCTGGTCAGGACCAGCCGCGCGACTTCGCGCCAATCGACCTCGCTGGTCACCCGACCGGCGTCCCGCTCAGCCATCGCGCGCCTCAGTCACGAAAGGTCTCAGGCCTATGAGGCTTAGGCATCCATCGCCTCGATCACCGCCGCGGTAAATCGGTCGATCTGGCCATCGCTCATGCCAACCACGTTGAACCGTCCGCTGTCGGCCATGTAGATCGCATGGTCCTCGCGCAGCTTGAGCACCTGTTCCTTGCTCAAGGGCAGCATCGAGAACATCCCGAACTGCTGGCCGATGAACCCCAGCCGCGGGTCGGCCGCGGCGATCCGCTGGCGGACCGAATTGATCCGGTCGCGCATCGCCGTCAGCTCGACCAGCCAGCGGGCGCGCAATTCGGCATCCTCGAGGATGATGTGGACGCAGGCGGCGCCATGATCGGGCGGCATCGACCACATTTCGCGCGCCCGCTGCGACACATGGCCCATCGCCCGCTCGGTCGCTTCGACCGATCCGGTTTTGACGAACAGCGATCCGACACGGTCGCGATAGCAACTGAAATTCTTGTCGCAGCTCTGGGCGATGATCACTTCGTCGCATTGCGACAGGATCCCGCGCAGGCCGGCCGCATCCTCGTCGAGGCCGCGCCCGAACCCCTGGTAAGCGATGTCGACAAATGGGATCAGGCCGCGCTCGCGGCAGACGTCGGTGACTTCGGCCCATTGGATTGGGTTCAAGTCGGCGCCGGTCGGGTTGTGGCAGCAGCCATGGAGCAAGGCGACGTCGCCGCGCCCGCCCTTGCTCAGCTCGGCCAGCATGTCCTCGAACCGGATCGCCGCTTGTCCGCGCTCGTAATAGGGATATTCGACCACAGCCAGGCCGACCGCCTCGACGATCGGGATGTGATTGGGCCAGCTGGGCGTGCCGAGCAGCACCTTGGCGCTGCGGTTGGCGGTCGCGATCAGCTCGAACCCGAGGCGTAGCGCGCCGCAGCCGCCCGGTGTCTGGAGCCCGGCGATGCGCTCGTCAGCGGCATGTTCGCCAAGCACGATCGGCCGCAGCAGCTCGGTGAAGCGCTTGTCGCCGGCGCTGCCGAGATAGGCTTTGGTCACCTGGGTCTCGAGCAGCCGCCGCTCGGCCTCCTTCATCACCTTCAGGATCGGCGTATTGCCGGCCGCGTCGCGGAACACCCCGACCCCGACATCGATCTTGTCGGACCGCGGGTCGGCGCTGGCCAAAGCGATCAAAGCGAGCAGCGAATCGCTGTTCACGGGCGGAAGGTCGGCAAGGCCTCTTGCCTGAGTGGTTTCATCCAGCATGGCGCAGCGTCTAGCGCAGCACCCTACCCTTCGTCATCCCCGCGCAAGAAATCGCGCTAAGCGTCGTAATCCACAGCCACCCCGTCGCCGTCGGGCACCGACTGGCAGGTCAGGATGTAGCCCGCGGCGACCTCTTCGTCGGTCAGGCCATAGCGCGCCGCCATGGTCACCTTGCCGGCGGTGACCTTGGCGCGGCAGGTTGCGCACACTCCGGCCTTGCACGCGAACGGCGCCGGCAGTCCGGCGGCGCGCGCGCTGTCGAGAATATTGCCTTGGGTGAATTCGACGCGGCGGGTGCGGCCGTCGAGCGTAACCGCGACCGCGGCCCCGACCGCCTTGGTCTGGAGCTCGGCCATTTCCTGCGCCAGCGCCGCCGACGGACGATCGGCGGTGAAGCGCTCGATATGGATCCGCTCCTTGGCCACGTCGCGCTCCAACAGCGCCGCCTCGGCGGCATCCATCATCGGTCCGGGACCGCAGATGAACCACGCGTCGACCTCGCCCGGATTGCCGATCAGCCGCTCGATCGCATGGCCGCACATCTTCTGGTCGAGCATGCCGTTGAACAGCTCGACGTCGCCCTCCTCCTCGGCGAGGAAATGGTACAGCTCGAACCGACCGAGATAACGATCCTTGAGGTCGGCCAGCGCGTCGAGAAAGATCACCGACGAACTGTCGCGATTGCCGTAAAGCAAGGTAAAGCGGCTGCCCGGCTCCTGCTTGAGCGCGGTCTTGATCAGCGAGATCACCGGCGTGATGCCCGACCCGCCGGCAAACCCGACATAATGCCGCGCTGCTTGCGGATCGAACTCCGTCGTAAAGCTGCCGTGCGGCGGCATCACCTCGACCCGGTCGCCGGGCTTGAGGCTGTCGCCGACCCAGTTGGAAAAGACCCCGCCGGCGATGCGCTTGACGGTCACCATCCAGTCCTGGTCGTCAGGCGCGGTGCACAGCGAATAATTGCGCCGCACTTCCGCGCCGTCGATCTCCGCCTTGAGCGTCAGATGCTGCCCGGCCTTGAACGCGAAGGCGTCGCGCAGCGCGGCCGGGACGTCGAACCGAATCGAATTAGCGTCGGCCGTTTCCGGCACGATATCAACGACTTGCAGCTCGTGAAAATGGGCGGTCATGTCACCATTTGGAATCGGGATAGGTGCGCTGCAAATATTGCATCGGCGCCAGCAAATGGCCGAGGTGCTCGCTATGGTGCCCGCGCCGCCCGCCGAGGATCGGCCGCTGGTCGGCCGGAACCTCGATCTTGCCATACGCGAGTACTTCTTCGATTGCCGCGCGATACTCGCTCTGGAAGGTCCTCGGGTCGGCCGCGATGCCGTTTGCGATCAGCCCCTCGAGCAATGCGTCGACCTCGAACAGCTCCGGCACAAAGCGCCAGCACCAGTCGAGCCCGTCGCGCATCCGCTGCGCGCTCTCGTTAGTGCCGTCGCCGAGCCGCACCGTCCATTCCGACGCCAGCTCGCGGTGATAGGTCACTTCCTTGACCGCCTTGGCGGCGATCTCGCGCAGCAACTGGTCGCTGGAATCGGCCAGCCGCTGATAGTTCATCAGCTGCCAGGTCGAGAACAGCAGCTGCCTCGCGATAGTCCGGCCGAAATCGCCATTAGGCTGCTCGACCAAAAGGCAATTGCGGAAATCGAGCACGTCGCGATGGAACGCCAGCTGGTCGGCGTCGCGCCCCCGCCCTTCGGCTTCGCCGGCGGCGGCGAGCAACAAAGTCGCCTGCCCGACCAGGTCGAGCGCGAGGTTGGTCAGGCTCAGATCGACCTCGAGCGCCGGTGCATGGCCGCACCATTCACCGAGCCGCTGGCCGAGTATCATCGCGTCGTCACCGAGTCGCAGCAAATAATCAAACCGCGCCGCATCGGGCTGGCCAGCCGCCGGCTCGTCAAACACGCCCGCCCCTGTCACGCCGGCCGGCACATCGATCGGCGGTAACGACGCCATCAGATGTGCTTCACTTCGTCCGGGATGTTGTAAAACGTCGGATGGCGATAGATCTTATCGGCCGCCGGCTCGAACATCGGTCCCGCTTCATCGGGGTCCGACGCGACGATCTCCGACGAAGCGACCACCCACAGGCTGACCCCTTCCTGGCGCCGGGTGTAGGTGTCGCGAGCATGGAGTAGCGCCAGCTCGGCATCGGGCGCATGGACACTGCCGACATGGCGGTGCGACATTCCGCCCTTGGCGCGGACGAACACTTCCCACAGCGGCCAGTCGCTCACGCCGCGGCGGCTTTCTCGCGCCGCTTGGCTTCATGCGCGGCGGCCGCTTCGCGCACCCAGGCGCCGTCGTCCCACGCGCCGCGCCGCGCCGCCATGCGCTCCTTCGCAACCGGGCCTTCGCCGCGCACCACCGCGTAAAACTCCTCCCAGTCGACCGCTCCGAAATCATAGCCGCCGTCGCCGTCGTTCTTGGCCTCGTTCCACTTGAGGTCGGCATCGGGCACCGTCAGCCCGAGGAATTCCGCCTGCGGCACGGTGATGTCGACGAACTTCTGCCGCAGGTCGTCATTGGTGTCACGCTTGATCCGCCAGCGCATCGACTGGGCGGTGTTGGGGCTGTCCTCGTCGGGCGGGCCGAACATCATCAGGCTCGGCCACCACCAGCGGTTAAGTGCGTCCTGCGCCATGCGCTTCTGTTCGGGCGTGCCGTTGGCCAGCGCGATCATGATTTCAAAGCCCTGGCGCTGGTGGAAGCTCTCCTCCTTGCACACCCGGACCATCGCCCGCGCATAGGGGCCGTAGCTGGTGCGCTGGAGCGGCACCTGGTTCATGATCGCGGCGCCGTCGACCAGCCAGCCGATCGCGCCGATATCGGCCCAGGTCAGCGTCGGATAATTGAAGATCGTCGAATATTTGGCTTTGCCCGAATGGAGCGCCTCGATCATCGCGTCGCGGCCGGTGCCGAGCGTCTCCGCCGCGCAATACAGATAGAGCCCGTGCCCGGCCTCGTCCTGGACCTTGGCGAGCAGGATCGCCTTGCGCCGCAGCGATGGCGCCCGGCTGATCCAATTGCCCTCGGGCAGCATGCCGACGATCTCCGAATGGGCGTGCTGCGAAATCTGCCGCACCAGCGTCCGCCGATAGGCTTCGGGCATCCAGTCTTTGGGCTCGATGAACTCGTCGGCCGCGACCCGCGCCTCGAACGCCTCCAGCAGCTTGGGGTCCTCAAGCGACTGGACGGTCGCGCTTTTGCTCAGTTCAGTGGTGTACATGCGCCTTATGTAGCGCCTGTCGCCCCGCGCTTCAAATGAGACTCCGCAGCGGGCGCTTCAGCAGCGCCTCACGGCGCGACTTTGTAACCGTCCGACGGCTTGACCCATTTGAACGGCGAATCCAGGTCGGGCCGCCGAACGCCGCCGACGGTCCCCCTGGCTACGAACATTCCGCCGTCTGCGGATTCGAACATCGCGCAGCCTTCCTTGTCGCGTACCGCCGCGGTGCGCTTGTTGATGCGAGCCAGAATGGCTGCGGATTTTTCGCGCGATAGCGGCCGGCCGTCATTGCTGATCTTGCCGGCCAGCAGGTGCGCCGAGCGCAGCGTGAAGCACACCGCTTTCCCCCGGATTTCGACCGGCACTGTATAATCGATCACCGTCGGCTGGTTGATTTCAACCAGGCTGATGGCGCGGTTGGAGTAAGTTCCGGGGCCAGTCGGAGAATAGTATTCCAGGCTGACGCAGGTCTTGAACAGGACGTCGGGCATGTAGCATTGGGCCTCGCCCAAGCGCCCACGGGCGAGCGGGTCGAGATCTACCGAAGTGACTACGGCGAGGACAAAGAGGCTGACTAACATCGCCCGGATTGTGCCGGGGATTACTTGCGGTTCGGTAAATGCCCGAACCGCGCCGTCACAATAATTTGCGCATGAACAGCCGCACCGAATCGCGCGGCGACCGGTCGAGCGCGCCGAACACTTCGTAGCCGAGGCGCTGGTAGAATGGCTCGGCCTGATAGGTGAAGGTGGTCAGCCACGCGCCGATGCAGCCGCGGGCGATCGCCAGCGCCTCGGCTTCGAGCATCAGCCTGGTACCAAGGTCCTGGCCGCGCAGATCCTCCGGGACGACCAGGAATTCGACGTACAGCCAGTCGTAGACGGTCTTGCCCCACAGCCCGCCGATGGTCTGCCCGGTCGAATCCTTGAGCAGCACCGCCACCGGCAGCATTTGCGCGGGATAGCCGCTGACGGCGTTGAACACGGTCAGCGGGCCGACGATCGCGGCGCGGTCGGCCTCGGTTGCGTCATCGCTGACGACGATCGACACCGAGTTCGGAGTGGGGTCGGCCACGCTCGCTCCCGCCTTATTCGATCACCGCGCCGCCGAGCGTGCGCGAATAACCGGTGAATTCGGCGATCGCGCGGCCGTCGGCGGTCCGCACCGTGACCCGGGTCACGCCGCTGCGCCCGGCAAGTGCAGCCTCCTGGCCCTCGGCGACCAGCGTCTCGCCTTCCTTTGCGCTGCCGAGGAAGACGATCGAGGCCTGGGCCGCGACGCTTTTCTCGTTTCGCCCGTTGCAGACATAGGCAAAAGCGGTATCGGCCAGCGCAAACACCATCCCGCCGTGGGCGATACGGTGGCCGTTGAGCATCGCCGCGGTGAGCGTCATCGATAAGCGCGCATAGCCTTCGCGCACTTCCTCGATGGCAATCCCCCACGCCGGGCCGGTGCCCTCGTCGCTGAGCATCTGATGAGCCACCCGGCTCGCGAGTTGATCTGCGTCCATCGCTCCGCCCTACCGTCATGCTGAACTTGTTTCAGCATCCATTTTGTTCGTAGGGCGGTGGAGCGTCGCACTGGACCTCTGAAACGCACTCCGGGTGACGGCGGAGGGAAGCATGCCAGCCTACGAAACCCTTCTCTTCGAAAGCGACGGCGCAATCGCGCGCATCACATTGCACCGCCCGGACCGGCTCAACAGCTTCACCGCGCAGATGCACGGCGAACTGCGCGACGCGCTGGCGGCGGTGGGCGATGCTCGGGTCATCATCCTGACCGGCGCCGGCCGCGGCTTCTGCGCCGGGCAGGACCTCAACGACCGCGCGGTCGCGCCGGGCGAAGCGGTCGACCTCGGCGACACGGTCGAGGCTAGCTGGAACCCGCTGATTCGCGCCCTCGCCGCCCTGCCCCAACCGGTCATCGCCCGGGTCAACGGAGTCGCCGCTGGCGCCGGCGCCAATGTCGCTTTGGCCTGCGACCTGGTCGTCGCGGCCAAATCTGCCAAGTTTATCCAGAGCTTCTCGGCTTTGGGCCTGATCCCGGATTCGGGCGGCAGCTGGCATTTACCGCGCCTCGTCGGCCAGGCCCGCGCGCTCGGCCTCGCGCTGACCGGCGAGCCGCTCCCGGCCGAGAAGGCCGCCGAGTGGGGCCTGATTTGGAAATGCGTCGACGACGATGCGCTCGACGTCGAAGTCGACGCGCTCGCCGCCCGGCTCGCCGCGCTGCCGCCGCTCGGCCTTGCCGCGATCAAGCACATCATCCGCACCACCGGCTCGCGCACGCTCGATCAGGAGCTCGACCTCCAGCGCGACGAAATGCGCCGGCTGGGCTTCACCGCCGATTATCGCGAAGGAGTCGCCGCCTTTCTCGAGAAACGGCCGGCGAAGTTCGAAGGACGATGAGCGGCCCGGCGCTGTTCCAGCCGCTCAAGATCAGCGACCTCGCCTTGCGCAATCGCATCGTCATCGCGCCGATGTGCCAATATTCGGCGGTCGACGGCTGCATGACCGACTGGCACGAAATCCACCTCGGCCATCTCGCGCTGTCGGGCGCCGCGCTGCTGACGATCGAGGCCACCGCGGTGCTGCCCGAGGGGCGCATCAGTTTTGCCGATACCGGCCTGTGGGACGATGCGACCGAGGCGGCGATGGCGCGCACGCTGGCCATTGTCCGGCGCCATTCCGACATGCCGATCGCGCTTCAGCTCGCCCATGCCGGGCGCAAGGCGTCGACCGACCTGCCGTGGAACGGAGGCGGCCAGATCGCGCCCGATGCAGTCCATGGCTGGCAGACCGTGGCGCCGTCGCCGTTTCCATTCGCCGAGGGCGAGCACGCGCCGGCCGCGCTCGACCGCGACGGCATGGTCCGCGTCCGCGACGCCTTTGCCGAGGCCGCACGGCGCGCCGCCCGGCTCGGGCTCGACGCGGTCCAGCTCCACGGTGCCCACGGCTATCTGCTCCACCAGTTCCTGTCGCCACTGTCGAACCGGCGCGACGATGAATTTGGCGGCAGCCTCGCCAACCGCATGCGCTTCCCGCTCGAGGTGTTCGACGCGGTACGCGCTGCTTTCCCCGCCGCCAGGCCGGTGACGGTGCGTCTGTCGGGCACCGACTGGGTGCCGGGCGGCTGGGATGTCGAGCAGACCGTGGCTTTCGCAGAGGCGCTCGAGCCACGCGGCTGCAGCGTGATCCACGTCTCGAGCGGCGGCCTCGATCCGCGCCAGCAGATCCCGCTCGGCCCCGGCTATCAGGTGTCGCTGGCGCGCGCGGTCAAGCAGGCGGTAGCGATCCCGGTGGTCGCGGTCGGGCTGATCACCGAATTCGACCAGGCCGAAGCGATCATCGCGTCCGGCGACGCCGATCTGGTCGCGCTGGCCCGGACCATCCTCTACGACCCGCGCTGGCCGTGGCACGCCGCCGCTCACCTCGGCGCGCGGGTCAAAGCTCCGAACCAGTATCAGCGCTGCCAGCCGCGCGGCTTCCCCGACCTGTTCGAATCCCTTCCCGCGCTGTCGGACACCAGCCAATGAAACGTCTGCGACTGATCGCCGGCATCGCGGCCTTGCTGATGGGCATGCTGTGGATCGGCCAGGGCATCGGCTTGATCGACTGGCCCGAGTCCAGCTTCATGCTCGACCAGCGGCCGTGGGCACTGCGCGGGGCGGCGCTGGCGGTCGTCGGGCTGGCGCTGATCGCCTGGTCGCAACGCGGTCAGGCAATCGAATAGCCGGCGTCGACCGGCAGCGACACGCGGTTACCGGCGTCGGGTCAGTCCCCGACCAGCTCGGCGAATTTGCCAAGATCGATATTGCCGCCCGAAACCACGCACACGATCGGTCCCTCGCCGGCCTCGCCCGTCAGCGCCGCGGCCAGCGCCAGCGCTCCGGCGCCTTCGGCGATCACCCGCGCTTTGTCGGCCATCAGCCGCATCGCGCCGCGCACCTCGTCGAGCGAGACCGTGATCGCGCCGTCGACCACCGGCTGCATCCGCTCCCACATCCGCGCCGTGACGCTCTGGCCGCCGGCGCCGTCGACGAATGACGCGGTCCACTCGGTGAACTTGCGTGGCCCGCCCTCGCGCAGCGACAGCGCATAGGGCGCGGCGGTGGCCGGTTCCGCGCCGAACACGCGCGCGTCAGGCTTGAGCGCCTTGATCGCGCTGCCGACGCCCGTGATCAGCCCCCCGCCGCCGATCGCCGCGATCACCGCGCGCACGTCCGGCGCATCCTCGAGGATCTCGAGCCCCATGGTGCCGTGGCCGGCGATGAAATCATGGTTGTCGAACGGATGGATGAAGGTCCCGTCCATGCCGTCGAAGGCGTGCGCCTCGGCCGACACCCACGCCTCGGCATAGGATACCGGAACGATCGTCGCGCCGAGCGCCTGCATTCGCTCGAGCTTGGTCTGCGGCGCGGTCTCGATCGTCACCACCGAGCATGGGATGCCGGCCGCGCGCGCCGCATAAGCGACCGCCTGCCCGGCGTTGCCGGCGCTGATCGTCCACACCCCGCGGGCGCGCTCATCGTCGGACAGGCGCGCGACGGCATTGGCCGCACCGCGAATCTTGTAGGCGTTGGTCGGCTGGAGGTTCTCGAGCTTGAGGCGAATGTCGGGGCCATCGCGGCCGAGGTCGAGCCTGACCAGAGGCGTCCGCCGCAGCACGGTTGCCGCGATCTTGGTCCGCGCCGCTTCGATATCGCCGATCGCGATCGGCCTGACCGGTTCGATCATCCCAAACTCCTCCCCGCGCCCGCGATCGCTTCTAGAGGGAGCCGCCGAAGACTCAACATGAACGGCCAGGCCCGCGGGCCTATTCCACCGGCAAGTGCCGTCGAAGACGCCCATATTCGTGCCAGATCAGCGCCATCACGATCAGGTCGAACACGGTCAGCACAATCAGCCCGGCGCTGTGCGTGTAAGTATAACGATAGAGCTGGTAGGCGATGAACAGCGCCATCACCGCCAGCGACGCGGGATAGGCCCACAGTTTGCGCATCAACAGGCCCGCGACCAGCGCCAGCTTCACGACCCCGTGGCTAAGCAGATAGAAAGCATAGAAATGCTGGGTCGCCACGGACAAGCCCTGCGCCCAGGCCAGCAGCTGATTGGCGATGTAATCGGCTTTGTCCTGGCGCAGCTCCTCCTGGGTGAGGTTAGCGACCAGCGCCGCGATCGTGCTGTTGGCGGTCAGCGCAAGCGCCAGTCCGCCGACGCATTCGATCACCGCATGCGCGCCTTTCAACAGCACGCTGACCTCGAATAATCGGTGGATCGGCCGTTCTTGCATGGTCGAGGCTATTTCTCCTGGGAGGCCGAACGTGCCCAGCGCCCCGCAGGTCCATCGCCCCCGCCAGGTCCATCGCCCCCGTTCAGCGCGAGAACACCGCGCCGTGGGGCTCGCCCTCCCCGGCCCATCCACGCGGCCAGGTGCGTGTTTCGAAACTGAACCCGGCCAGCCCGATCCGGAAATGGCGAAACAGCGGCAAGGTCCGGCATTGGGTCGGCCCGTTTGCGTTCGAGATTGCAATGCCCGTAACCACTGACTTTGCTCCGTTGTCCGGATGTTCCCTCGTGCTGGTCGTGCGGCTCGTTGGGACTCGCTAGCGTCCGCTTCGGGTAGAAAACGAACGCTAGAAAATTACTAGCAAAATGGCGACGCCGGCAGCCAACATGGCAACGGCCAATGTGATCGTCACGACCCATGCCGCAGCGCGCCCATACCGTTCCTCAACCTTAACGTAGACCCACTCAAGTCCCATAAGGGCTACAACGTCGAGCATCATGCCCACGGGTCGCCTTTAAGGAAGCGCAGAATGTCCGCAACGGGCCGAAAGCAGCATTCGGCGCGACACGCATCCGGTATCTGAAGGAGAACATGGTCGAAGATTACCTTCAGGGTATTCGAAATACGTGGGCCGCGAGCAACGACGTTGCGAAAAAGCTAGGTCAAATGAAGGATTATCACGTTTACGTGAGCGATCTTCCCAATAGCGGTGAGTTCAATGTCATGCTCGTCGCCACGTTCGCAAACACCAGCGATCTTGCACCCAACAGGGCCCGCTACGATGCGTTTATGCGTGCTTGGGGAACCCAACACGAGGCAGCGGACCGCACAACAACGACCACTGTTTATCCAAACCTGCGGGACATCACTGGCGAATATCTTATGCGCGAAGTGACGTTTATGCCTGCAAAGTAGGAGTGGAACGTGGGGCAGAGGCTACGTCTCTGCCCCAAGATTAGGGCTACCGACGCGACCAGCCAATTTCCGTAATGGGTGGAAAGCGGACTTAAGCGTAGGCCAATACATCGCGCCGAATTGTAAAGGGCCCGCCACTCCAAAGAGGGACGGTCCACAGCCACGCCGCCTGGAGAGAGCGTGGCCGATAACACAGACGAGCGTCGCGGATGCTTACTGGTGCTGGCCCGCCCGAACCGCATCCGCCACAAAACCACCGCTGCCAAAACCAGCGCAAGCGTAAGGAGCGCCAGACAGACGCGTAATTTGAAATCATCCGAAGCTAACGATTTGCGAGAATGAATGCGCCTCCAGACGCGAGCAACGACAACAACCGAGGTTAGCCTTCATAGGGAACGCCGAGTGCAGCGCATGCTGTCAGGGATGCTTCGCGCTCCCCCATCATCCTGCGAAAATGTGGGCGGTCATCCATCATCGCCATATAGGCTGTCGCCTTTGGAACCAGTTTTAGCAGCAGGTTCTCGGAATAGATCGTCGAAGTGGCCGAGCGGATCATCGTAAAATGGACATAAGCCGCGCAGTCCGCCGCGGTGAACTCGGCGCCGCAAATAAAAAGCGCAAATTTCGCAAGTCGGTTGATCGCCTCAAGGCCAGCGACCAGCCGATTATATGCTTCTTGTTTAGTTTCGTCTGAAACTCTGCCGCCGAAGAAACACTCCTTGTAGAGCCGGCGCGCAACCCATTCGGCGTTGAGTTCAAGGTGCTGGATCAGCTCACGGCATTTGGCGCGTCGGTACGGGTCTGCAGGATAAAGCGGTGTCGTTGGATAGCGCTCCTCGAGATATTCCAGAATTACCTGAGATTCCGACAGTCTGCCTTCGTCGGTCTCGACGAATGGAATCTTTCCAAGTGGCGACGCCTGAACAAACGTGTCGCGCTCCCACGGATATACGGTGCGCTCGCGAAACGGGATCTGCTTTTCGAGCAGAACCAGCTTGAGCTTGTTGTAATAATTGCTGACGCCGAATCCGCACAATGTGATCATCGCCGCACCCCCAGGGCTTTCGAACGAAGACGATACATCATCGAAACGACTTTGAACCGACTATTAGACCGGGCCGTAGCCGCCCGTCAGATCCAGTCGGCCAAAATATTCGCGCGCCATATCGATGAAGGCGCGGACGTTGACCGAGGTGCGCCGGTTCGCCTGATAGACCAAATGGACGGGGATTGGCGGCGGCGCGAATGCGTCGAGCAGTGTGACCAGTTGCCCGGACGCAATCGCATCGAGCGCCTGGTATGAAATGACGTGCGCTATCCCCAGCCCATCGAGGGCTGCCGAGATGGCCGCATCCGCAGCATTGACGGTCAATCGCGGCTCGACCCGGATCGCCGGCTTGCCGCTGGGCCCGAACCGCCATTCCTGCGCGCGATCGAGTTCGGAGAATGAGATCAGCGAATGGTCGTGCAGCCCGGCGACGTTAGCCGGCGCTGCACGCACTGCAAGATAGTCCGGGCTGGCGACCAGGATGCGGCGCACCTCGGCGATCTTGAGCGCGTGCAGCGCGCTGTCGGACAAGTCGCCGATGCGCACCGCAACGTCGATCCCTTCATCGACCAGGCGGACCACCCGGTCGATCAGGGTCAACTCGACCCGCAACCGGTCATGAGCACCCAGCAAGGCCGTGATAATCGGCACGATATGAAGGCGCCCGAACGTCACTGGCGCGGTGACCACCAGCTTTCCGCCCGGAGTCGCGGCGTCGCCGCGTAACGCCAGCGCCGCGTCGTCGAGATCGGCCAGCGCCGCGCGGCACCGTTCCAGATAAGCGGCGCCCTCGCCGGTCAACCGGACTGAACGGGTCGTCCGGCGCAGGAGCATCGTGCCGAGCGAGGCTTCGAGCGCGGCGACCGCACGACTGGCGGCGGTAGGCGAGATCCGCAACCGCCGCGCCGCCTCGGCAAAACTGGCATGGTCCGTGACTGCAACGAACGTCCGAAGCGCATCCAGGCGGTCCATCATTATCCCGATCTACGCATGAGTGAAGTGTCTATTGAGCGGATTATCACAGCCAGCAACAAATGGCATCTCTTGCGGCGCAGGCGGCATTCCCGCGGCCCGCCCAGGAGAAATCCCCATGTCCCGCATTGCCATCCCCGCCCGTGAAGACGTCCCCGCCAAATCACAACCGTTCCTCGACGCGGTCGAGAAGCAGCTCGGCGTCGTCCCCAATCTGTTCCGTCTCGTCGGCACCAGCCCGGCTGCGCTCGAAGGATATCTCGGCCTCAACGGCGCCCTCGGTCGCACGCTCGACGCCAAGACCCGCGAACGCATCGCGCTTGCCATCGCGCAGGCTAATGGCTGCGATTACTGCTTGTCGGCGCATACCTATCTCGGCCTGAACCTCGCCAAGATTGACAACACCGAGATTGCGCTCAACCGCGCCGGCCATTCGGGCGACGCCAAGGCCGACGCCGCGATCGTCTTCGCCCGCAAGGTACTCGATGCCCGCGGGCGCGTCAGCGATGCCGACATCGCCGAGGTCCGGCTGGCGGGCTTCAGCGAAGCCCAGGTGATCGAGATCGTCGCCAGCGTCGCCCTCAACGTGCTCACCAACTACATCAACAACGTCGCAGAGACCGACATCGACTTCCCCGTCGTCAGCGCCGCCCAGGCCGCCTGACGATCTTCGCCGTCGGCGGGCTATGCTCCCGGCTCGCCGACGGCCCCTTTTTTCGGAATGCGCCCATGTCCAACGGCTTTCTCGATGTCGCAACAACCCCGAGCGTGCTTGCCGCGCAGGCTGCCAACGGCAGCGCCGGACTCTATGACAATGTCGTCGCCAAGCGCCCTTCAAACCGTTTCAGCCAGACCGAGGCCATGTTCATCAGCGCCCGCGACAGCCTCTACATGGCAAGCGTGTCCGAAAATGGCTGGCCCTATGTCCAACACCGCGGCGGCCCGCCCGGATTCATCAAGCTGATCGACGAAACGACGCTCGCCTTTCCCGATTTTCGCGGCAACCGCCAATATATCAGCCTGGGCAACATCGCCGCCGAGAATCGCGCCGCGCTGATCCTGATGGATTATCCGCGCCGCCGCCGCCTGAAGCTGTACGGCCGGATCGAAGCGCGCGACCTGGCCGCCGATCCCGACCTCGCGGCGCGGCTCTCGCTGCCCGACTATCGCGCGGTCATCGAGCGTGCGTTCCTGCTCCGTCTCGAGGCGTTCGACTGGAATTGTCCGCAGCACATCACGCCGCGCTTCACCGAGGCGGAAATCGCCGCGGCAAGCGCGCCGCTCACCCAACGCCTGGCCGAGCTCGAAGCCGAGAATGCAGCGCTCCGTGCCGAAATCGCCAAAGTGGATCCTGCATCATGACCGAGGTCGAAATCGCGCGCGCGCCGCTACCTCCGTTCACCCGCGAAACCGCGCTAATCAAGGTTCGCGCGGCGGAGGATGCCTGGAACAGCCGCGATCCGGCCCGGGTCGCGCTCGCCTACACGGTCGACAGCGAATGGCGGAACCGCGATTCCTTCCTTACGGGCCGCGCCGCGATCATCGCGCTGCTTACCGAAAAGTGGACCCGCGAAGAAGAGTATCGCCTCGTCAAAGATCTCTGGGCGTTCACCGACAATCGGATTGCGGTGCGCTTCCAATACGAATGCCGGACCGGCGGACAATGGTATCGTTGCTACGGCAACGAGCAATGGGAGTTTGCCGAGAACGGGCTGATGCGCCGTCGCGAAGCCTCGGTGAACGACCTCGCGATCACTGAGGCCGAGCGCCGCTTCCGTCGGGACGCTCCCGCACCGCGCCCGGAAGCACATTCCGGCTTGATTGGCGTGGGGGCATGAGCGCCATCCGCATCGCCGCGTTGTCGGGCAGCCTGAGAGCCGCTTCGATCAACACCGCGCGATTGCGCGAAATCGCTTCGAGCGTGCCGAGTTCACATAATGTTGATTTTGTCCCGCTTGGAGCTCTGCCCTTTTTCAATCCAGATATAGAAGTCGCTCCGCCTGCGGTCGTCTCGGCCTTTCGTGCCAAGATTGGCGCGGCCGACGCGATCATCATCGCCAGTCCGGAATATGCTCATGGTGTCAGCGGCGTGCTGAAGAACGCACTGGATTGGTTGGTCGGAAGCGCGGACATCGTTGGGAAACCAGTGCTCGTTCTCAACACTGCACCGCAGGCGCGCCACGCAATTGCAGCACTCAATGAGATTCTCGCTACGATGTCAGCCCAGCTCGTCGACGGACTACCAGCTCTTCTCACAGCTCTCCAACTCAGCAAAAAAGGATGCACAAATGCTGCACGCAACTGACCTCGGTTCGCCCGGCCGATTTAAGGCAGCTGGCTTTGTCGCCAAAATCAATTGGCGGAAAATCATGCTTTCCGCGACATTGCCGTTGTTGTTGGTCGGAACGAACGCAACGGCCAGATCTGCCAACCAGCTGACCGAAATCCTGACAGCTGCAAAGGCCGGGACGGAGACGCCCGCTATGGGGGCGGTCATTTTTCGCAACGGTAAGATCGCGGCGACTGCAGTAACGGGAATTCGCCGAACGGATGATGTCGCACTAGTGCAATCCGATGATCGCTGGATCATCGGCTCGACTGGCAAACCCCAGACCGTCGCCCTGATCGCTCGGCTGGTAGAACGCGGCATTCTCACTTGGGATGCGCCGCTTTCCGGAATGTTGCCGGCGTTGGCGGCTAGAATGCGGCCAGAATATCGAAAAGTGACCCTCATCCAGTTACTTTCCCACCATGCCGGTCTCCCGGAAAACGTCAGCGATCCCGCATTCGTTCAAGGTTTTTTCGACGACAAGCGGGCGCTTAACGCTCAACGGCTTGATTATATTGAGCATGCACTGGCCGAAGCTCCTGCCTACGTCCCGGGAAGTGATTTTGGTTATAGCAATACCGGGTTCTTGATTGCGGCTGCGATTGCCGAAAAGGCGACCGGCAAGACCTATGAAACGCTGATGCGCGAAGAGATCTTTCTGCCGCTTGGAATGACCAGCGCCGGGTTTGGCGCGACCCCCCCGCGACAACCCACCGGCCACAACGCTGGGAAACCTGTCGGACCAAGCAATTCCCCAATGTTCGCGCCTGCTGGAAATCTCCATATGTCCCTTAAGGATTGGGCTCGATTCTGCCTCGACCAATTGGCTGGAAGTAAGGGTCGGGGGCGACTGCTCTCGCGGGCGTCGTACCGACTGATGCAGACTGCACAGCCCAACGGTCCGACAGGGCTGGATTGGGGGATTCAAAATTCGATAGCGGGCAGGAAGGGTCCGGTGCTCGTGCATGGCGGATCGGATGGCTATTGGTTTGCCTTTGTCGTTCTGTTTCCGGAAACCGGAAATGGCGCTCTGGTCATCGATAACGCTTCGGAGGAGATGGGTGGAGACGCCGCAGCAAAGGCGGCCCTCCAGAAGATATTGCTGACAATCGCGCCGCCCAAATGAGTGAGGTATCGTGCAGCTATCCGCCAGCCGATTTTCCCGCGGTACCAAGGCGAACCTTTTGCCTCTGAAATAGGGATCACTAAGTTCAGATCGTAGCAGGTGTCTGCAATTGCGCGCTGCGCGCACCGCAATGACGCCGTCCACCCAAGGTCCGCCCCAATCCGCTCGCCCCCGAAATTCTCGACACTTCTTCGCCGCCGCAAAGGACTCATTTAATGTCCAATCACCTCAAGCTCGTCAGCCATCCGCTGTGCCCCTATGTCCAGCGCGCCGTCGTCGTGATGATCGAGAAGCAGGTCGCATTCGAACGCGTCGATATCGACCTCGCCGACAAGCCGGCCTGGTTTCTCGCGCTCTCCCCGACGGGTAAGACCCCGCTTCTGATGGTTATTCGTGACGGCGACACGCACGCGCTGTTCGAAAGCGCGGCGATCGTCGAATATCTCGACGAAACCTGCGCGACGCCGTTGATGCCTGGCGATCCAATCGAGCGTGCGCGCAGCCGGGCCTGGATCGAATTTGCGTCGGCGACGCTGGCGGACATCGCCGGACTCTATGCCGCCCCCGATGTCGAGGCGTTCGCGAAACGGCGCGAGGCGCTCGAACGACGTTTCGTCCAAATCGAAACCGCTTTGATCGGGCAATGGTTTGCGGGAGAACATTTCGGGCTGGTTGATGCCGCTTTCGCACCCGTGTTCCGATACCTCGACGCGTTTGAGCGCCTCGCCGGTCTCCGTCTCGTCGACGAACTAGTCCGGCTTGCCCAGTGGCGCATCGCGCTCGCCAAACGGCCATCTGTTGCGGCGGCCGTGGCACGGGATTTTCCGGCTCGGCTCGACCGTTTCCTGCTCGCGCGCGGCTCGCAGTTGACCCGCCTCATCCTCGAACATTCGCTGGCCACAGCCGGCACCAAGCCGCATCATCACCCGCGCCCCTCCCGCCAATCGCGAAAGACCCCACGGCATGGCCAATCTCTACATCCGCAATCTTCACAAACGCTATGCCCGCAAAGTCGTTCTGGATCAGCTCTCCCATAGCTTCGCGACGGGCCTGACCGCGCGTGAGACCCAGCGACGCGGGCAGGTCGACGCTGTTGCGGCTGCTGGCGACGGCGGAACGGCCGACCGGCCCAGCGTCGTTGGCTGAACTCCAAAGGGCTGAGAGGCTGAGGCGGAGCGCCCCCTTGTTCGGCGCGGTCGATGCTTTGGTCGCAGTAGCAACATTGATACCTCATGACTGGAGCATCGCTGCACGCGCTTATGTCCGCAATGGGTCGAAAGCGGACATTAGCACGCGCCGCCTTTACCGCTTCCAAAGTAGGAATTGGTCTGTCATCGCTGACCGCATGATCCGCAGCCTGATCTCTTCCTCGTTTCCGCCGCATTGGCCGCTTCGCGCTCAGGCGCGCACGCTCGCGCGGTCAGCGCGGCTATTGCGACTTTTGGCTCTGCCCGACACGCTCCAAACCGGCGGCATCCCGGCATGAAAACTACCCAGCTCCTAAACTACACCCGCGATGCCTGGCTCGCCGGCGACGGCAAGCTCGCCGAGCTCAATAGCGCGATCGACGGCAGCGCGGTCGCCACCACCGGCTCCGGCGGGGTCGATTTCGGCGCCATGCTGACCCACGCCCGAAGCGTCGGCGGCCCTGCCCTGCGCCAGCTTACCTTCCACCAGCGGGCGCGGATCGTGAAGGCGCTCGGCCTCGCCATCATGGCCCGCAAGGAGGAGTTGTACGAGCTCAACTATCTGACCGGTGCGACCCGCAAGGACGGCTGGATCGACATCGAGGGCGGCGCCGGAACGCTGTTCTCTTTCTCGTCCAAGGGCCGCCGCGAATTGCCCGACGGTTTCATGCTGCTCGACGGGCCGCTCGAGGGCCTGTCGAAGAACGGCACCTTCATGGGCCAGCACATCTACACCCCGCTGCAGGGCGCGGCGGTGCATATCAACGCGTTCAATTTTCCGGTGTGGGGCATGCTCGAAAAGCTCGCCCCGACGCTGCTCGCCGGCGTCCCCGCGATCGTCAAGCCGGCCAGCTCGACCGCTTATCTGTGCGAGGCTGCTTTCCGGGTGATGATCGAGGCCGAGGTGCTGCCGCCGGGCGCGATCCAGTTGATTGTCGGCGGGGTCGGCGACCTGTTCGACCACTTGACCGGACAGGACGTGGTCAGCTTCACCGGCTCGGCCACGACCGCGCTCAAGTTGCGCTCGCACCCCGTGGTCCGGCGCGAGAGCGTCAAGTTCGTCGCCGAGCAGGACAGTCTGAACGCCTCGCTGCTCGGCCCCGACGCCGCGCCGGGCACGCCCGAATTCGACCTGTTCGTGCAGGAAGTGGTGACCGAGATGACGGTCAAGGCCGGGCAGAAATGCACCGCCATCCGCCGCGCCATGGCCCCGGCCGCCTATCTCGACGCGGTCGAAGCCGCGATCCGCGACCGCCTCGAGTCGCTCCAGGTCGGCGACCCGCGCGACCAGCAGTCGCGCATGGGCGCGCTGGTCAGCCTCGCCCAGCGCGACGACGTCCGCGGCCAGATCGCCAAGCTGGTCGCGGCCGGGGCGCGGATCGTGTCGGGCGACCCGGCCGCCTCGCCCGGCGTCGCCGGCGGCGCCTTCATGGACCCGATCCTGCTCCGCACCGACGATCCGTGGGCGACCGCTGCAGTCCACGACGTCGAAGCGTTCGGCCCGGTCTCGACCGTCATGCCCTATCGCGATCTCGACGACGCCATCGCGCTCGCCAACCGCGGCATGGGCAGCCTCGCTTTGTCGCTGTTCACCCACTCGCCCGACGCCGCGCGCGACTTCGTCCGCGGCGCCGCCGCCTACCACGGCCGGATGCTGGTCATCGACCGCACCAACGCCGCCGAATCGACCGGCCACGGCTCGCCGTTGCCGGTGCTGGTCCACGGCGGCCCCGGCCGCGCCGGCGGAAGCGAGGAGATGGGCGGCGTGCGCGGGGTCAAGCATTACATGCAGCGCACCGCGATCCAGTCGTCGCCAGCGATGATCGCGGCGATCACCGGCGCGTTCATCGACGGCTCGCCCAAGCACGTCATCGCCGTCCACCCGTTCCGCCTCAGGATGAGCGAGCTCGCCATCGGCGACACGCTCAAGACCGCCAGCCGGACCGTGACGATTGAGGACATTGAGCATTTCGCCGAATTCACCGGCGATAATTTCTACGCCCACATGGACGAGGAAGCGGCCAAGGCGTCGCCGATTTTCGAGGGCCGGGTGGCCCACGGCTACCTCATCCTGAGCTTTGCTGCGGGACTGTTCGTCGATCCCGACCCGGGGCCGGTGCTGGCCAATACCGGCCTCGAAAATCTCAAGTTCCTGACCCCGCTCTATCCGGGCGACGCGATGCGGGTCGAGCTCACCGTGCGCTCGAAATCGATCAAGTCGGAGGAGACCGGCCAGGTCCGCTGGGCGGTCGAAGTGCTCAATCAGAAAGACGAGCTGGTCGCGACCTACGACCTGTTGACCGAGAACGTGCCCTAGGCAGGAACGCGCCGCTCCCGCCGTTCGTTTGGTCCTCGAACAGCATTTTAAGGAGAAGAGCAGTGAACATCAGCGACGTGATGACCCGCGAGGTCGAGACCATCGGTCCCGACCAGACCGCGCGCGAAGCCGCCGCATTCATGCTTAGCGCCGACACCGGCTCGATCCCGGTGACCGATGGCGACAAGCTCATTGGAATGATCACCGATCGCGACATCGCGGTCCGCGGCATCGCCAAGGGCCATGGCCCCGACACATTGGTCCGCGACCTGATGACCAGCGGGCTGATCTGCGCCCGGAGCGACGACAATGTCGCCGAAATCGCCGCCAAGATGAGCGACGCCCAGGTCCGGCGCCTGCCGGTGATCGACGAATCCGAAAGGCTGGTCGGCATCGTCAGCCTCGGCGACCTCAGCCGCGAAACCGACGGCGCATCCGCCCAGGAAGCGCTCAAGGGCGTCAGCGCTCCGGGTGGCGCACACCAGCAATAAAAGGGTCTGTGCACCGCCTCTCATCTCGACGGGCGGACCCGGCGCTTAGCGGCCCGAGACCTCGGCGATGGTCTGGTTGACGATTTTCTCGTCAGTCGCCGGATCGTGGCGATCGGCGATCAGGCGGGCCGCGGCGCGAGCCGCCGAATTGGCTGCGGCGGCGCGCAATTGCTTGATCGCGGCGCGCTCCTCGGCGGCGATCTTGTCCTCGGCCATCCGGCCGCGGCGATCGATCAGGCTCTCGGCGTCGGTCTTGGCCTTGGCGACAATCTCGCCCGCTTCGACGTGAGCGCGGTCGATCATCGCCGCCGCCTCGGCCTCGGCCGACTGTGCCTTGGCCTGATATTCGGATTTGAGCGCCTCGGCTTCCTTGCGCAGCGTCTCGGCCTCGGCGAGCTGGTCGCGGATCAGCGCGATCTTGCCGTCGAGCGCCTTGCCGATCGCCGCCGGCACTTTCTTCCAGATGATCACCGCGATGACCACGATCATCGCCAGGGCAATGAACGCCGGCGCGTCGAGGATTCCGAACGCCTTGGCTTCTCCGCCAGCCGGCTCGAGAGTTACGGCCGTGGTGCCTTGAACGGGCTCAGACATGGAATTCCGCCTTCACAGCAGCAGCAGCTTCGTCGCGGCCGACTTTGACCCCGGTCAGCTTGGCAACCATGTCCTGCGTCGCCTCGACTGCAACTGCTTCAACCTCGGCCCGGGCGGCCTCGGCCGCGGCGCGGATCTTGTCCTCGGCCTTGGCCACCTTGAGGGCGATCTTCTCCGCCGCCGCGCGGACCTTGTCCTCGGTTTCCCGGGCAGCGCCGAGGCTCGCTTCGCGGGTCAGCGCAGCGGATTCGGACCGTGCCGCGTCGATCCTGGCGCGATAGGTCGCCTCGGTCTGCTCGGCCTCGGCCCGGGCGGCCTGAGCGCCGGCCAGATCTTCCGCGATCTTCTTTTCGCGCAGCTCAACGGTCGACTGGATCTTCGGCACCATGCCCCGGCCGATGCCGAAGAACAGGATTCCGAACACCACCGCCAGCCAGAACAGCTGCGACGCGAAGATCATTGGGAGTTGTTCGATCTGGGGCATTTACCGTCCTGCCAGGTCCGCTGTTTTCACTCAGCGCGCGTAGAGGATGATCATCGCCACGGCGAACGCGATCAGGCCGAGCAGCTCGGCCGCGGCGAAGCCGATGAACAAGCGGCCCTGCTGGCCGTCGGCGGCCGCCGGATTGCGCAACGCGCTCTCGAGGAACGAGCCGAATACGTTGCCGACGCCGATGGCGGCAGCGCCCACGCCGATTGCCGCGAGGCCGGCGCCGATGACTTGTGCGGAAGCGAAATCCATTTGAAAACTCCTTGTTGGAATTAGTGAAGGTTGATGGCGTCGTTGAGATAGAGCGAGGTCAGCAGCGCGAAGACATAGGCCTGGATCGCGCACACGAGGAGTTCGAGCGCGGCGACGCCGACGATGAAGGCGAAGCTCAAGGCTCCGACACCCCAGCCGAGCGGGCCGCCGTTGAACCCGCTGACAATGAAGCTGCCGAACACTTCCATCAGGATGTGACCGGCGATCATCGCCACGAACAGTCGCAAGCCGAGGCTGAACGGGCGGACCATGAACGAGATCAGCTCGATCAGGAAAATCAGCGGGATCATAATGATCGGCGTACCGTGCGGCACGAACAGCGAGAAGAAGCGGAAACCGTGGCGCCAGAAGCCGATGCCGAGCACGATCGCGAAGCTGACCACGGCGAGTACGCCGGTGATGCTGAACTGGCTGGTCGCGGTGAACGGGTGGACGCCAAGCACACCTAGCGGCAGCAGGCCGAGCAAATTGGCGACCAGGATGAAGGTGAACAAGGAGAAGATGTAGGGCGTGAACTTCCGGCCTTCGGGGCCGATGTTGACGCTGACCATATTGTCGATGAAGCCGGTCAGGCCCTCGACCGCGATCTGCCACCGGCCGGGCACCAGCTGGCGCTTCATGCCCATCGCCATGAACGCAAAGATGATCACCAGCGTGACCAGCATCCAGGCCGCGCTGTTGGTGAAGCTGATGTCGTACCCGCCTAGGTGCAGCGGGAGCAACGGCTCCACCGTGAACTGGTGCATCGGGTCGATTTTGCCTTCGGCGGCCACGTTTCTCTCTATCCTTCTAAGAAGCCGAACCCGGACCGGAGCCGGACGGCGTCTTCGACAATCGCATGACGTTTCTGACGCCGACCCCGAACCCGAAGAACAGCATCAGCAGGAACAATAACGGGAAGGTCCCGAACACTGAGTCCAAACCCCAGCCGATCAGCCCGCCGCCGAATGGAGCACCGATAAGATGCCCAAACAGTTGCTGGCTGACCCGGCTCGCCGGATCCGGTTGCCTCTTGCGGGTCCGTTCATCCTCCCCCTGCTGTGCCCGATCGAGCCGCTCTTCGAGCGATTCAAGCCGTGCATCAGGTGGAAGCTTTGGGTCCTGCTCGGTCTCGTCCTCCACCATGCTTCTTCCCTGTGCGCCGCCCCGCCAGTGGACTAGGGGATGCAAAGGGCGAGGAACATGGCGGTTTTAGAAGCCCGCCAAGGCGCGGTCCCTTTATGAACCAAGGCCAATATAGTCAACCGCAGCGGGCGCTCAGCGGCAATAATCCGGAACCGCAACGCGCTGCCCGGCAAGCCGCCGCCGCCACGCCCCATCGGCCAGCAGATAGGCCTCGCCGACCTGGACCCGCGCCAGCAACTGACAGCCGGCGGTAATCCCCACCTCCTGCGGCGCCACGCCCTTGTTGGCGGCCAAATTGTTGTACAGCGATCGGCGGCGGATGTTGATCGTCGCCGTCTGGCTGCGGACCGAAGGCGAAACCGGCCCGGCAATGCCCAGATAGCCGTCGTAACGCTCGCCGATGATGCCGGCCCGGCGCGCCGCATCGACCGCCGGCGTCTGCGCCTGCGCGCCCGCCCCGGCCAGTGCGAACAACCCCGCTGCAAGCGCCGCTGCGAGTACAGGAACACGGTTGGTCATTATGGCTTTGTTCCCGGCGGCGGGGTTTGCGGAAAGGCCTGCGGGTTCTGGTTAATGAGTTGCTCGACGTCGCGCTGGAGCCGCACCAGCACTTCCTGCTTAATGTTGACGTTGAGGTTGATCTCGATCGGCTTTTCGGGGGTCTTGACCGAAATGCAGCCAGCGAGCCCCAGGCCCAGGGACACGCTCAGCACTGTTCGGGCGAGCGCGGCCGGGCGGCGAAGGTCGGTTGTGGTCATGGCTATCTCTCGCTTGCGGGGGGTGGGGTGGTGGACATCTGAACTTGCTCCGGGACCGGGGTCTGGGTCTGGGTCTGCTGGTCCTCGCTGCGGCGCACTTCAGTGACGATTCCGGGCACTTCGTCGAGCGGCTGCGGGAGCACGTCGCTGATCACCTGGCGCGGGTCGCGATAGGCTTTGGCGGTCGCGATTAGGGCGCGGAATGGACCGCGGATCGTGACGTTGAACTTGAGCGGAATGCGATAAATGGCGCGCAGGAACTTGGCGGTCTTGCTCTCGCCGAGGCCGACCCCGTCGATCGTCAGGCGGGTCGCGAACTCCCCGGCGAGGTCGCCGTCGAGCCGCACGATCATCGACTTGAAGCGCAAATTCTTGAGCGCGTCGAAGGCGATATTGCCCATCGTCCCGAGATTGGCGCGATTGACCACGCCATTATAGGCCAGCACGCCGCCGGGATCGCGCGAATCGAGCCGGCCGCCGACGATCCGGCCGCCATTCTCGTCGAAGATCATCGGCAGCACGCCGTCGAACACGCCGGTCGCGCCGATTTCCTTGAAGCCGAGGGTGTCGACGAACACCTTGGCGTCGAACCCGACCACCTCGAACGTCAGCCGCTTGGCGGTCGGCTTGCCGAAATTGAGCACGGTCTCGCGCAGGATCAGGCGGCCGCCCATGAACGGCCATTCGCCGCGCTCGACCTTGACCAATTGATTGGGAAGCAACTGGTAATGGATGACTCCGTTCCCGACCAGGATGCCGGGGTTGATCGACTGGACGGTGGCGGTCTGGCCGGGCTCGGTTTCGAGCGCCAGCAGGTCGCTGAACCGGATCGTCGTGGCGAGGCTGGTGACCGGCCCGAACGGCGCCGCAAAGTCGATCCCGGCGGTGGAGAATTCGCCGCTTGAGCTGACCTTGCCGGTGCCGCTCCAGTCGATCCGGCCGCGGCCGGTGACGGTCCCTTGGACCAGCGCGATGACGCCTTCGGTCAGACGGGTCAGTTCTTCCGGCTGGATGCTTTCGCCGAACCTAATCCCGGGCACGTCGAGCTGGGCATGGCCGGCGCCGTTGGCGAGGCGGTGCTCGATCGTGACGTCGGTGACCCTGGTTCCGCTCCCCGGATGGTTGAGCGTGCCGTTGGCGCGAACGAATCCGTCGGCCAGGGCGAAATGCACGTTGTCGCTGTGGAGCGGATAGAAACGCGGCGTCGGCGAGCGGTCGGCGACGTCCATCGCGCCGTCGATCGTGACGTCGCCCTTATAGGCGCGCCAGTTCCCGGCGATCGCACTCATCGCCAGCGGAACGTTGCCGATGGTCGACCGGCCGCCCGAGAAGGTCCCGCCGAGCCCACTGCCGGCCAGCGAGCCCTGGAGCTTGGCGGCATCGAACAGGATCGGAGATTCGGGCTTACCGAGCTGCATCGTGAGATTGTTGAACGTGAACCGCTCGTTTTCGATGCGGCCGTTCGAAGCGGTCAGCCGGAGCGGCGACTGGCCGAGCCGGCCATTGAGCACCGGGCCGTTGAAGCGCGCGCCGATGCGGGTCGCACCGGACGCCGACTTCGACACGATCGCCGACCCGACCGGGCAGATCGGCAGACGCGTCGGCCCGAACTGGAGTGCGCCGGTCTCGAGATAGCCAAAGCTGACTTCAGCGCAGCTAGTACCGAAAGCGAAGCTGCCGCCGCTGCCCAGTCGGCCACTGATCGGCACCCGCAGCGCTTTAACCCGGCCACTTGAGAATGGCCCGTCGAGCAGCGCCACCGTGCTCAGCGCAGTCGACCCGTCGCGCGCGCCGGCGAAGCGGATCGGCGCCAGCGCGAGGCGCGAGCCATTGGCGGTGTAAGGCGCGAATTCGGCCAGCCCGCTCATCGGCGCGGCATTGCGCGGCTGGTGCAGCGAGATCCGGCCGGTCGGCAATCCGCCGCCGGCGGTTTCGATCAAGCTGTCGACGCGGATGCGCGAGGTCGGCCAGTAATAGGTCACTCCGTCGCCGCCCGAAATGCGCACTCGGGCGCCGCTCGGGCTGGTCACTTGCGCGGTCGCGATGCGCGCCGCGCCGCCGCCCGGGAAATTGACCAGGCGGATTTGGCCGGCGGCGTCGAAATTGCGCACGGTGCGACCGATGGCGTCGCCGATCGCGGTCGCGACCGGACCGATCGGGGTGCTTTTGGCTGCGGCCAATGGTCCGGTGATGCTGGCCAGCATCGATGGCGCCAGCGACGCGCTGTTGGCGGCATAATCGCCGACAAACACGATTGTGCCACCGGTGATACCGAGCCGATAGTCGCCCGCGAGCTGGGTCCGGTCGGCATAGATGCTCGCCAGCCGCGAGCGCTGGGCGGCGAGCTTGACCGAGCCGAAGGTCGCGGTTGGGCTGCCGCGGAAGGTCAGGTCGCCGACGAACGCCGACAGACCGTTGTCGCCCGCGACCAGCTGGCGGATCGCCATCCGCCCGCGGCCGTCATAGCTGGTGAGCGATTCGTTGAAGCGGCTGTTGATGTCGAAGCGCGGCTCGACGATCTTGATCCGGCTCTTGGGGCAACTGAGCAACGCGACCTGCAACGGGCCGTCGACATGCGGCCGGCGCGCTTCGACCGCGACCGCCAGCTGGGCGCGCAGGCCGACGATCTCGCACCGCCCCGGGACCAGCCGCGGGCTCGACGCCGCCATCCGGCCTTTAAATCCGCCGGTCAGATTGCCGGTGCCCTGCAGCGCCACGCCGAGCGGGCCGAACGGAGTCGTCAGGGCAATCGTCGAATCGGCGATATCGAGCACGAAATTGGGCAGCTGGAACGGCTTTCCGCTCGGCGGCGGCAGCAGTTTGTCGACCTCGCCCCAGCTGACCCGCCCGTGGACCAGGCGCCCGCGCAGCCGGACGCCGCGCGCCAGCACCCGATAGACCTCGATACTGCCGTTCCATTTGATGCGGGTCTGGATCTGGGCGAAGCGCGCCGTCAGGTCGGGCCGCTTGGGGTCGCCGATGACCAGATTGCTGACCTGCTGGGTGCGTAGCCCGACCCGATCGAGATGGTAGGTCGCTTCAACCCCGCGCCGCTCGAATTCGCCCTGGAGGAACTGGGTGGCGATCGGACGGCGCGCGATCCACAGCCCGGCCAGCGCCACCACCAGCACGATCAGCAGGGCGGATCCCGCCACCATCGCGAGCTTGCGCCCGCGATAGCGGCGCACGACGATCGGTCCGGCGCTTTCGTCCGGGATCAGTCGGCCGTTTTCGGTGGGGCTATCCATTGGCTCTAACTAACCCCTGCAGCGCAACCCCGTTCCGTCACCGGCACGACCTTGGTCCCATGCCAAGCACGGCGCGCCAGTTGCATGCCGCGCGCCATGTTCCTAGCCTCGCCGAACATTGGGCGAACGATCCACCGACGCCGCGGGCCACCGGGCGCGCCTTCGCAAACGGTTGTTCGACGGCGGGTCCAAGGCGCTGCTCGACCATGAGCTGGTCGAATATCTGCTCGCCCTCGCCATCCCGCGACGCGACACCAAGGCCCAGGCCAAAAAGCTGATTGCCGAGTTCGGCGGGATCGGGCCGTTGCTGTCGGCCGATGCCGAGACCCTCGCCCGCGCCGGCTTGAGCGAAGGGACCGTGGCCGCGCTCAAGATCGCCGAGGCGACCGCTTTGCGGCTGCTCGAAACGCGGGTCGAGGGACGCCCGTTACTGTCCAACTGGGAAGCGCTCGGCGATTACCTCCAGGCGGCGATGGCCCATTCGGCGATCGAGGAAGTGCGCGTGCTGTTCCTCAATGCCAAGAATTTGCTGATCGCCAACGAAGCGATGTGGCAGGGCTCGGTCGACGAGGCCTCGGTCCACGTCCGCGAAGTGATCAGCCGCGCCATCGCGCTCGGCGCGACCGCGCTGGTGATCGTCCACAACCACCCGAGCGGCGACCCCACCCCAAGCACCCAGGACATCCGCCTGACCCGCAATCTGGTCGAAGCCGGCAAGCATATGAAGATCACCATCCACGATCATGTCATCGTCGGCGCCCAAGGCCGCACCAGCTTGAAGGCGATGGGCCTGATCTAAGCTGGTTAGTCGCTAAACCTTGAGCAGCAGGTGGTTGCGCTCCCACGAGCTGATGACTCCTTCGAACGCCTTGAGTTCGGCGGTCTTGATCTGGGCGAAGGCGCGGATGAACTGCGCGCCGAAATATTCGATCACCGGCTCGCATGCCAGCATCCGGTCGATCGCTTCATCCAGGTTGCGCGGCAGGGTGCGCGCATGGAGATAGGCATTGCCCTCGACCATCGGCATCGGCTCGAGCTTGTCGCGCACTCCAAGATAGCCGCAAACCAGCGACGCCGCGATCGCCAGATAGGGATTGGAATCCGCACCCGGCAGCCGGTTCTCGATCCGCGCATTGGCCGGGTCGCTGATCGGCACGCGCAGGCCGCACGAGCGATTGTCGTACCCCCACTGCAGGTTGATCGGCGCCGAATGGGTCGGGCGCATGCGCCGGAAGCTGTTGACGTTGGGCGCGAACAGCGGCGCGACCTCGGGCAGATAGCGCTGCAGCCCGCCGACGAAATGGCCGAAGGTGTCGCTCAGCCCATTGTCCGGCGTGCCGAACAGATTCTTGCCGGTCTTGCGGTCGACGGCCGAGATGTGGAGGTGCATCGCACTGCCCGGCTGGAACTCCATCGGCTTGGCCATGAAGGTCGCGTAGACGCCATGCTTGAGCGCCACCTGACGGACCAGGCGCTTGAAGATGATGACCTGGTCGCACAGCTGGATCGGGTCGCCATGATTGAAATTGATCTCGAGCTGGGCGGTGCCGCTTTCGTGAATCATCGTGTCGAGGTGGAGCGACGCGGTCTCGGCATATTCGTAGATATCCTCGATGATATCCTCATATTCGGTCACCGCCTCGAGGCCGTAGGGCTGCGGCGAGGTTTCGGTCCGCCCGGAGCGGCCGGTCGGCGGCACCAGCGGCAAATCGGGGTCCGAATTGATCTCGGTCAAATAGAATTCTAGCTCCGGCGCGACCAGGATCTGCCAGTTCATGCTGTCGTAAAGTTCGAGGATCCGCCGGAGGACGTGGCGCGGGGCGATTGCGTACGGCTCGCCATTCTTGAGATGCGCATCGGCGACGACGAACGCGGTCGGGGTCTTGAACCCCGGCGCAACGCACAGCGAGGCGGGGTCGGGGCGGAGCGAAACGTCGGGATCGCTCATGCTGACCGCTTCATTCTCGTCGTCGGCATATTCACCGGTGACGGTCACGGCGAACACGCTGCTCGGCAGGCGAAGGGAGTCGTTTTCGGCGGATTCGACGAATTTGTGCGCCGGCCAGACTTTGCCGCGCAAAGTACCGTTGAGGTCAGGGACGAGGCATTCGACCTCGCCGATGCCGTGTTCCTGGATCCATTGTTTGAAATAATTGGTCATGTTTACTCTCTAGCACGGTTCGTGGGGCGAGGCCGGGACGGCGTCCTGAACCACGCTAGAGACCGGGATCGGCGCTGTCGGTTTCGAGCGCCTGCGCCTCGCCTTCGCGCAGGGTCCCGGCCGATTCGTCGAGCGCCGCGGCGATGATCGACACCATCCGGTCGATCTCCTGATGGGTAATCACGAACGGCGGGCACATCACGATCGAATCGCGGATCGCACGGACCATCAACCCGCGCGCGATGCACGCGTCCCGAACGATCGGCCCGGCCAGGCCGCCGCTGCCGAAGCGCTGGTTGGTGCCCTTCCTGGCGACGATCTCGACCGCCCCGATCAGTCCCAGCGAGCGGGTTTCCCCGACCAGCGGATGGTCGTTCAGCCGCCGCAGCGCGTTGGCGAGATAGGGTCCGAGATCGTCGGCGACGCGCGCCACCAGATGCTCGCGTTCGATAATCTCGATGTTGCGCAAGGCCACCGCGCAGGCGACCGGATGGCCCGAATAGGTGTAGCCATGGACGAAATCGTCGTCGCTGGTGCGCAGGGTCTCGACGATTTCGCGGCTGACCGCGGTGGCCGAGATCGGCAGATAACCCGACGACAGGCCCTTGGCCATCGACACGATGTCGGGGGTGAAGCCGAAATGCTGGAAGCCGAACCAGCGCCCGAGCCGGCCGAAGCCGCAAATCACTTCGTCGGACACCAGCAAGATTCCGTATTTGCGGCAGATCGCTTCGATCTTGGGCCAATAGCCCGGCGGCGGGATGATCACCCCGCCCGCCCCCTGGACCGGCTCGCCGATGAAGGCCGCGATTTTCTCCGGGCCGACGGCGAGGATCCGGTCCTCGAGCGCGGCGGCGGCGCGCGCGCCAAAGGCTTCGGGGTCCTCGCCGAACCCTTCGCCGAATGGATAGGGCTGCATGATGTGCTCGATCCCGGCGATCGGCAGGTCGCCCTGGGCGTGCATGTAGGTCATCCCGCCGAGGCTGGCGGCGGCGACGGTCGAGCCGTGATAGGCATTGTGGCGGCTGATGAAGACCTTGCGGCTGCGCTCGCCTTTCAAGTCCCAGTAATGGCGGACCAAGCGGAACACGGTGTCGTTCGATTCCGACCCGCTGCTGTTGAAGAATATATGCTGCAGCTCGCCGCCGAGCAGGCCGGCGAGCTTGGTCGCGAGCTCGATCGGCGGCGGCGTCGCGGTCCGGAAGAAGGTGTTGTAATAGGGCAGTTCGAGCATCTGCTGGCTGGCCACTTCGGCCAGCTCGCGCCGCCCATAGCCAACGTCGACGCACCACAGCCCGGCCATGCCGTCGAGGATCGCCTCGCCGGCGCCGTCATAGAGGGTCGATCCCTCGGCGCGGGTGATGATCCGGCTGCCGCCCATGTCGCGCTGCAGCTTGTAGCTGGATTGCGCCGGCAGATGGTGGGCAACGTCGAGTCGCCGCAGTTCGGCGATATCATGATTGCGAATGGTCATGCCGCTGTTTCCCTATGCCAAGGCCCGGTGTCGCCGCGCACCGCGCGGCCGAACAAATTGAAGAATGAGACCGAGGTCGCATCGCGGTCGGTCTGCCATTCGGGGTGCCACTGCACGCCGAGCACCGCCGCCCCGCCGGGTGCCGCCGAAAAGGCCTCGATCACGCCGTCCTCGGCGGTCGCTTCGACGGCGAGGCCGGCGCCAAGGCGGGCAACGCCCTGGTAATGGACCGAGTTGACCTTCAACCGGTCGCGATTGAAGGCCTTCGCGAGGACTCCGTCGGACGCCAGGGCGACATCATGTTCATGTCCGAACATGTCGGTCAAAGAGGCGCCGTCGGGCGCGTGGTGCGGGACCGGCCGCTCCGAACCCCCGAGATCGCGGGCCAAGGTGCCGCCGAACGCGACGTTGAGTTCCTGAAAGCCCCGGCAAATTCCAAACACCGGCCGCGCGCGCTCGATTGTGGCTTCGATCAGCGCCAGGCTCATGTTGTCGCGGCCGCGATCGAACGGGCCATCGCCGGGCAGTTCGTCGTCGTAGCGCGCCGGCTCGACGTTGGACGGGCTGCCGGTCAGCAACAGCCCATCGATCCGGCCGGCCACTTCGCGCGCGCTCATCAGATCGGGCCGCGCCGGGATCAGCAGAGCAGCGCAATCGGCATAGGTCAGGACCGCCGTCAAATAGCGCTCGATCACCACCTGGGCGACCTCTTCGCCTACTTTGCGCGCGCAACACACGATACCGATCACCGGACGCGCGCTCATGACAGCACCACCACCGGCGACCGCGCATTCCAGGTCAGCCAGACGTGGTCGCCATTGTTGAACCCGCGCTCCTCGTAACGCAGCGTGTTCGAGCGCAGCACCTTGATGATCGTGTCCTGCCCAACGGCGACTTCATAGACCGTCTCGGAGCCAAGGTAGGCGCTGTGCCGGATCTGCCCGGCGACGACATTATGACCCGGCGGAATACCGGCTTGCGGTGGCGGCGGCTGGTCCCCGCCGGGCGTCATTTCGATCTTCTCGGGACGGATCCCGGCCCACACCGTCGCGCCGGTAGCGCCGGTCACGCCGTGGTCGACGTAGATTGGCGCGCCCAGCGCCGGGCTGACGATCACCGCGTGGCCCGGCTCGTCGACGTCGAGCCGGCCTTCGAACAGATTAATGCGGCCGATGAAGTGGGCGACGAAGCGGTTGTTGGGATATTCGTAAAGGTCGCTCGGCGAGCCGACTTGCTGGAGCACGCCTTTCTGCATCAGCGCGCAGCGGCAGGCCATGGTCAGCGCCTCGTCCTGGTCGTGGGTGACCATGACGAAGGTCACTCCGACCTGATCCTGGATCTGGGCCAGTTCGAACCGCATCTCCTCGCGCAATTTGGCATCGAGCGCCGACAACGGCTCATCGAGCAGCAGCACCTTGGGCCGTTTGACCAGCGCCCGGGCGAGCGCCACCCGCTGGCGCTGCCCGCCGGACAATTGGTCGGGCATGCGGTCGATCAGCTCGTCGAGCTTGACCAGGCCCAGCGCGTCGATCACCCGGGCATCGCGTTCGCGCGCCGGGACACCGTCGACCTTGAGGCCGTAGCCGACATTGGCGCGCACGCTCATGTGCGGAAACACTGCATAGGATTGGAACACCATGTTGACCGGTCTTTTGTTGGGCGGGACGCTGCTGATGTCGACGTCGTCGATCAGCACCCGCCCCTCGGTCGCGGTTTCGAGTCCGGCCAACATCCGCAGCAGCGTCGTCTTGCCGCAGCCAGACGGGCCGAGCAGCGCGAAGAACTCGCCTTCGCGAATCTCGAGCGAGACATCGTCGACCGCCGCGAAGTCGCCGAAGCGCTTGGTCAAATTCTCGATCCGGATGAGCGTCTTTGCAGGCATGGTTCAGCCGTTCCCCGCCGCGACCACGTCTTTGCCCTGGATCCGCAAGCCGACGATGGTCAGCAGGATGGTCACCGCCATCAGCAAGGTCGACGCCGCATTGACCTCAGGCGTGACCGAAAAGCGGACCATCGAATAAACCTTGACCGGAAAGGTCACGGTGTCCGGCCCGGCGGTGAAGAAAGTGATCACGAAATCGTCGAGACTGAGCGTGAAGGCGAGCAGCGCGCCCGCCACCAGACCGGGGCGCATATGCGGCACGAGGACATCGAAGAAGGCGCGCAGCTCGCCCGCGCCAAGGTCCTTGGCGGCTTCCTCCAATTCGCGATTGAACGACGCCAGGCGGGCCCGCACGATTACCGCCACGAACGGAAAACTGAACGAAATGTGGGCGATCACGATCGACCCCAGGCTGAGCGGCCACGGCAAGTCGGTCGGCCACGGCAGAACGCGCGAAAAGAACACCAGCATCGACACGCCCATGCAGATTTCGGGCACGACGATCGGCAGCGCGACGAGCCCGTCGAACACCGGCTTGAGCGGGAAGCGAAAGCGCCACAGCGCGACCGCCACCATCGTTCCCAGCACCACGCTGACCACGGTCGACAAAGCAGCTATGGTCAGCGAATTGGCGAACGCCGCGAGCAGGTCGCTGTCGTTGAACACCTTGGCGTACCAGTCGAAGGTGAAGCCGGTCCAGACGATGTTGCGGCGGCTTTCGTTGAAGCTGAAGGCGACCAGCGCGGCCAGCGGCGCGTAGAGCAGCACCATCACCAGGCCGACCCACAGGCGCAGCGAATTGTTGCGCGCATAATCGAGCGGGCCCTTGGCCTGGCGCGCGCTCATGCCGCCGCCTTTTCACGGCGGCGAGCGAGGATGCCCTGGCCGGCGATGCAGAAGAAGGTCAGATACATCAGGATGAACGACAAGGCCGCGCCGAACGGCCAGTCGTTGGCGCGCTTGAACTGGCGCTCGATGACGTTGGCGATCATCTGGCTGTCGGGCCCGCCGAGCAGGTCGGGGGTGAGATACGAGCCAAGCGCCGGGATGAACGTGATCAGCAGGCCGGACAGGATGCCCGGCATGGCCAGCGGGACGACGATCTCGCGCATCGTCCGCCAATGGCCGGCGCCGAGGTCGAGGCTGGCCTCGATCAGCGAGCGGTCGAGCCGGTCGAGCGCGGAGAATAATGGGAGCACGAGGAACGGCAGATTGACGTAGACCAGGCCGAAGATGACCGCGAAATTATTGTGCAGCAGCGGCAGCGGACCGATCCCGAGCCAGCCGAGCGACGTGTTCACGTAGCCTTCGGTGCGCAGCATCGCCATCAGCGCGTAGGTGCGGATGAGGAGGTTGGTCCAGAACGGCAGCATGATCGCGATCAACAGCAGGACCTTCGCTCGCGGACTGGCGAAGGTGATGACCAACGCCACCGGAAAGCCGACGATCAGGCACAGCAATGTGGTCAGCGCGGCAAACCCGATCGATTTGACGAAAATGCCCAGATAGACCGCATCCGCCGTCCGAACGTAATTGGACAAGGTGCCGGTCACCGCGATGTCGGTCAGGCCGGTCGGGCGCCCGAAACTGTAGGCCCAGACGATCGCCAGCGGGACCAGGAAAAACAGCAACAGCCACAGCGCCGGCGCCGCAAACAGAGCGGCGAACGGTCCCTTGGCGTTGCGCCAGTCCTGGGTTGTCCCGGCGCCGCTCATGCGCCCTGCAGATACCAATGGTGGTCGAGCGAGGTGACGACCGCGTTGAACCGCGCGTATTCGGTCCGTTTCACGGTCACGTAGAGATTGACGAATTCTTCGCCGAGATAGTCGCGCATGACCGCCGACCCGTCGAACCGGTCGATCGCCGCGAGCCAGTCGACCGGCAGCTGAGCGCCCGATTGCGCGGCCGCCGCATAGCCGTCACCCGCCGTCGCCGGGCCGGGATCGATCTGGTTGGTCAGGCCGTGATGCGCGCCGGCCAACACCACCGCCAGCGCCAGATAGGGATTGGCATCGGCGCCCGCGACCCGATGCTCGACCCGGCGCGATCCGGCTGCGCTGACCGGGATGCGGAGCGACACCGTGCGATTGTTGACACCCCACGTCGGCGCGGTCGGGGCATAGCTGTGCGCGACATAGCGGCGATAGCTGTTGGCGTTGGGTGCAAGCACCGCCATCGCCTGGTCCATGGTCGCGGCCATCCCGCCAATCGCGTGGCGCAGCGCCGGCGTGCCGACGACATCCTCGTCGGCGAAGATGTTGACCCCGTCGGCACCGTTGACGCTCATGTGGATGTGCATCCCCGAGCCCGCATTCTCCTGGAACGGCTTGGCCATGAAGGTCGCTTCGCAGCCGAGCGTCCGGGCGATGCCCTTGGCGGCGCGCTTGAACATGATCGCTTCATCCGCCGCCTGGAGCGCGTCGGGGCGGTGGTGGAGGGTCAATTCCAACTGTCCCGGAGCCGCTTCGGCACTGGCCCCTTCGAGCGGCAGCCCCTGGATATCGGCGGCGGCCCACAGAGCGCGCAGGAAATCTCCGGCATCCTCGATTTCCGCCAGGCCGTACGCTTCCGGTACAATTGGTTCGCGGCCAGTGAACGGCGAGCGGCGCTGGCGCACCTGGCCGCGTCGTTGCTCGACCAGGAAGAATTCCAGCTCGCACGCGACCATCGGCGCCAGCCCGTCGGCGGCGAAGCGGTCGAGCACCCGGGCGAGCACGGCGCGCGGGTCGAACGGGCTGTGGCCGCCGTCGAGCGTGCTCAGCGAACAGAGCAATTGGGCGACGTCCGGTCCCAGCCACGGCGACGGCACAAGGCCGCCCGGAACCGGGTCGAGGATCGCGTCGGCATCGCCGGTTTCCCACACCAGGCCGCTCGCTTCGCAATCTGCGCCGAGGATGTCGACCGCCACGATCGAGCCTGGAACATAGGCCCCGCCGGCATAGAGCTTGGCCAGCTCGACCCGCCGCAGCCGCTTGCCGCGAGCAACGCCGGAGAGCGGCGTGAACATGGTCTCGACGAACTTGATGTCGGGATGCGCGGCGAAAAACGCCTCCGCTTCCGCCGGATCGGCGCCGAACCTGCTCATGGCTCGCCCAACGTGAAACTGATCGCCTTCAGATCGGCATATTTGGCCATTGCGTGGAGGCTCCGATCGCGTCCGAATCCGGATTGCTTGAAGCCGCCGAACGGCATCGTGATGTCGCACGCGTCCCAGCCGTTGACCCACACCAGCCCGGCTTTCAAGCGCCGTGCCGCGGCGTGAGCCCGATTGAGGTTGGCCGTCCACACTCCGGCGGCGAGGCCATAGACCGTGTCGTTGGCGATTGCGTAGGCCTCCTCGTCATCGCCGAACTCGATGATTCCCAGCACCGGGCCGAACACTTCCTCGCGCGCCAGAGTGGCGGTGGTCGCGACCGCGTCGAAGATCGTCGGCTCGACGAAATAGCCGCCGCTGGCCTGGCGCGTGCGCGAACCGCCGAGCAGCCGCTCCGCGCCTTCGCGTTCGGCGGTTGCGATATAGCCCAGCGCGACGTTCATCTGCGCTTCGCTGATCATCGCTCCGAATCGCGTCGCCGGATCGAGCGGATCGCCCGGCACGATCGTCTTGGCGATTGCGACCACGCGCTGGACGAAGTCGGATTTGATGTCGCGGTGGACCAGCAGGCGCGACGCCGCTGTGCACACCTGCCCCTGGTTGTAGAAGATCGCCCATGCCGCGGCCTGAGCCGCAGCGTCGAGGTCGGGACAGTCGGGAAACACGATCTGCGGTGATTTTCCGCCCAGCTCGAGGCTGACCCGCTTGAGATTGCTCTCGCCCGAATAGCGCATCAGCATGCGTCCGACCTGGCCCGAGCCGGTAAAGGCGATCATGTCGACGTCCATGTGCCGTGCGAGCGCCTGCCCGGCTACCTCGCCCGTCCCCGGAACGACGTTGAGAACGCCGCTCGGCAGCCCCGCCTCGAGCGCCAGCTCGGCCATCCTGATCGCCGTCATCGGCGATTGTTCGGCCGGCTTGAGGACCACCGAATTGCCCATCGCCAGCGCCGGCGCCACTTTCCACATCGCCATGTGCAGGGGGAAATTCCACGGCACGATCGCGCCGATCACGCCGAGCGGCTCATGGACCGCGTAGGACAAGCGGGTCGGGCTCGGCGGGGCGACTTCGCCGTAAATCTTGTCGAGCGCCTCGGCATAGTAACGCGTGGTGTTGATCGAGAGCGGGATATCGACCCCTTCGGCGTCGCCGATCGGCTTGCCGGTATCGAGCGTCTCGAGCAGCGCGAGTTCGTCGGCGTGGGCCGCAAGACTGTCGGCGAAGGCGTGCAGCACGGCCTTCTTGGCCTTGGCCGACTGGTCGCGCCAGCGGCCGTCTTCGAACGCGGCGCGGCCCACAACCACCGCCCGGTCGATATCCGCGGCGCCGCCTGCGGCGACGTCGCCGAGCGACCGGCCGTCGCCCGGCGCTCGGTTGGCGAAGCGGGCACCGTCGACTGCCGCGACCGACCGGCCGTCGATCAGCGCGTCGGTCGGACAGCGCACAGCCGCCGCCCGTTCCAGCGTGCGGACCAAGGCCTCACTGTCGTTCAAGAGGGTCTAACTTTCCAATCTGTGATCACAGACGATCTATCACCCTCGGCGGCGGAAGTAAAACCGCCGCCTGGGTTGGATCGGTCAGCGGTAAACGACCGTCAGCCCGATCGTCCGCGGTCGCAAGGTCTCGTCTTCGAACAGCAATGTATCGCTGTCCTGGTGGGTATAGCCGAGCTGCGGCGTGACATCGAACAGATTGTCGACGAACAGCGATACGTTGGCTGCTCCGAGCTGGACCCCGGCGCGCATGCTGACGAAGGTAAAGGCGTCGGGCGCGATCAGCGCCGGGTCGTAGTTCGCGCTGTTTGGATCGCGGTCGGTCGTCGGAGTTCTCAAGCGGCTCTTATGATCCGCGTCGGCGCGGATGAAAACCTTACGGCCGCTGACCAGGAAATCATATTGCGCGCCGGCACTGAACGTCCACGGTGGCCCTTCGATCGCATCACCGCGATTGACCACGATCGCGCCCGCCGCGGACAGCCTGGCGTCCTCCGTAAAGCGGGTGTGGGTGTAGCCGACCGAACCATCGATCGTCAGGCCCGGCAGTGGCCTCATGCTGGCCTGGAGATCGAAGCCGCGGCTGCGTGCCTTGCCGAGGTTGGCGATGAACCGTATCGCGCATTGCGGCAGGTTGACGATCTGCTGGATGTCCTTCCAGTCGACTTGATAGACCGACCCGTCGAGCGACAGCGCATTGCCGAACAGCCGGTTCTTGGACCCCAGTTCAATGCTCGTCACGCTATCCGAACTGTAGGTCGTCGGAGCGGACGGAATACCCAGATTGTCGAGACTGTCCTGGCAAACCTCGATCGGCACCGGCGGATTGGCGCCGGCGGCACGGAAACCCTTCGACCAGCTGGCGTAGAACAGATTATTGCGATCGGCCTGGAAGTTGATTCCGAACTTGGGCGTGAATGGCTTGTCCTTGGCCTTGCCGGCGCCTTCGGTGCGCGATCCGTTCTGGGAACCGTCGGCGAAGTTGACAACCGAGAAGTCGGTTTTGGCGTAGCGCGCACCGGCGGTGAACTTGAGTTGATCGGTCAGCGCGAAGGTGGCGTTGGCGAAACCGGCCAACTGCTTGTCGACGGCCTTGCTGTCGTTGATGTAGCTGTCTTGCCCGTAGAGCGGATATTCGAAATAATCTTCGAGGCTGATCCCGAACACTTCATTGAAAAAGGCGTTGCCGAGCGGGTCGATCAGCTCCTCGATGCTGCGTTGCTTGCTATGCTGGTAAAACACTCCCACGACCCAATTGAGTCGAGCCGACGAATCGTTGGATTGGAGGCGCACTTCCTGCGTGAAAATGCGCTGGGTATTGGTCACTTTCGACGGGCTCAGATAGAACGGCAGGTCCTTGTTGATGCCGGTCGGCGTCAGGAACGGAAACACCGTGCAGGCGTCCTCGCACAGACTTTGATAGTAAGACAGATCGTACAAAGTGCCGCTGTAGCCGCTGATGTTGGTGCGCTTGAAATAGGATGAGTTGGAGATCAGCGACGCCGTTCCAAAATCATAGCGGACGTTGAGCGTCGGAAGGATGAAGCGGTCCTTGGTTCCGCGATATTCCGGGGTGCTGGTGAGGAACTTGCCGCGGTCGGGATCGGACAGGCCGACGAAGAAATTGTCGGACGCATTGGTCGAGCGCTTTTGATACTGGATCGACGGCGTGATCCGGATGTTGGCGGTCGGCTCCCACGCCAGCGCCGCGCGCAGGACCGTAACGTCGCCGTGATTGATATTCTTGTCGTCGATCACACCGGTCTGATTGTCGACGTGGTCGATGACGCCGGCGTCGCGGCGATGCCAGGCGCTGACCCGGAAACCGAGCTGGTCCTGGATGATCGGGCCACCAACTGCCGCACCGACTTCATAGTTGAGCCCGCCATGCGCGGTGCTCGAGATTTCGGCGCGATCGTAGGTTTGGAAATTGGTCAGGCTTGGTTGCGGCGTGATAAAACGGACCGTGCCGCCCTCCGAACCGGCACCGAACAATGTGCCCTGCGGTCCGCGCAGAACCTCGACTCGATCGAGATCGAAAATCGCCGGCAGCGTATTATCCGAATTGAAGCCGAGGCCGCGGATCTGGATTGGCGTGTCGTCGATGTAGATGCCGGTCGTGCCGGCGCCGGCGTCGGACGAGATGCCGCGGATGCTGACGTTGTTCGAGCCTTCATCGAATCGCACGCCGGGGGTGAAGCGGGCGACGTCGCCGAACGATTTGACGCCCTTCACGTCGAGCGTCTTCTGCGAAAAGGCGCTGATGCTGATCGGAACCTTGGAGATCGCTTCAGACTGGCGCGTCGCGGTGACCACGATCTCCGAGCTGTCGGTGTTTTCGGCGCTGCTCTCCGGGCGGGCGGCGGGCGCGGCAGCGGCAGCCGGTGCTGGCTGGTCGGCGGGATTGTCCGACGCGCTGTCGACCGGCAGGTCGGGCGCGACCGCCGGTTCTTCGGCGGCGGACGATTGCGCGCTTGCGGCAACCGCGCCGGTCAACGGAATGGCGGTCGAAGCCAGCAAGGCAAGGACAACGACATTGCGCACGAACGGGGTTCGATAAGCACTCATGACCTGCTCCCCAAGAGCCCCGCACGTCGCATCCCGCGGGCCTGTTAATGAAAGCATGTGATCACAGCTGGTTGGGCTGGTCAAGTGCGTTCGGGCTTGGCCAAGCCCCCCTCTTCCAGCTAACCTCGCCAGCAGCTTAGGCACGGGCACGTGGATTCCACAGGCGCGCCCGGCGCTTGACGCGGCGAGAAAACACTGGATGATCTGGCATCACAGGCTTGATGCCGGATCTGAGGCACGGGGCAGCGCACATGACCATGAATGACCCCTTCGGCCGATCGGGCTCGCGCCGCGGCTTCCTCGCCGGACTGGGCAGCGCCGCGGTCGGACTGTCGCTGACCGGCCTGAGCAGCTGCGGACCGCGCGGCAAGAGCCTCAATTTCTACAATTGGGATACCTACATCGGCGAGACAACGCTGGCCGATTTCCAGAAGCAGACTGGGGTCAAGGTCAAGATGAGCCTGTTCGCCAACAACGATGAGTTGTTCGCGAAATTGCGCGGCGGCAACCAGGGCTATGACGTGATCGTGCCGACCAACGACTTCGTTGAGCGGATGATGGTGGCCGACATGCTGCTCCCGCTCGATCATTCCAAATTGCCCAACTTCAAGAACATTGCGCCCAAATTCCAGGACGTCGATTTTGACAAGGGCCGGCGTTATTCGATGCCCTACACCTGGCTGGTGCTTGGCCTGGGCTATCGCAAGTCGAAGATCCAGGGCGTGCCCGACAGCTGGAAATGGGTGTTCGATTCGGATCGCTACAAAGGCAAGATCGGACTGCTCGGCGAAGCCGGCGACCTGTGCCGGCTGGCGCTCAAATATCTCGGCTATAACATGAATTCGAAGGACCCCGCGGCGCTCGCCAAGGTCGAGGCGATGCTGACCAAGCAGAAAGCCAATATTGCCGTGTTCCACGACGATAACGGGCAGGACCTGTTGCTGGCCGGCGATGTCGACCTGGTGGTCGAATATAATGGCGACATCGCGCAGGTCATGCGCGAGGACAAGGATCTCGACTTCGTCGTGCCCAGGGAAGGCAGCCAGATTTCCTCGGACTGCCTGTGCATTCCCAAGGGCGCGCCCAATCCCGAAATCGCGATCGCCTTCATCAATTACCTGCTCGACGCCAACGCCGGCGCGGAGATCACCAGGACCATCCGCTACCCCACTCCGAACCTGGCCGCGGCGGCGCTGATGGGCCCGGATTATCGCGACAATCCGGTGATCTTCCCGAGCCAGGCGGTGCTCGATAACTGCCAATATGCCAATTACAATGGCGAGGCGATGTCGCGCGCCTACGAGGACATATTAACGCGCGTTCGCGCCGCCTGAATGGGGTCACGATGAGCGACGAGAAACCGGGGATAGAACGGCGCGGGGTGCTGATTGGCCTCGGCGTCGCAGCGGTTGGAGCGGCGGTCGCGGCGCCGTCGATCATCAGCAAAACCAAGGGCGACGCGGCCAGCACCCAGGACGCCCCGGGATACTATCCGCCGACCCGCACCGGGATGCGCGGGAGCCATCCTGGCTCGTTCGAAAACGCCCATGCGCTGCGCGATGGAACGTTGCGGATCGAACATGCCGACGCGGTCGACGAACCCTATGATCTGGTGGTCGTCGGCGGCGGCATCAGCGGTCTCTCGGCGGCGCATTTCTATCGCGCCGCGCGGCCGGCCGCCAAAATCCTGATCCTCGACAATCACGACGACTTCGGCGGCCATGCCAAGCGCAACGAGGTCCATGTCGACGGACATCTGCTGCTGCTCAACGGCGGCACCATGCTGATCGACAGCCCGCGGCCCTACAGCGCGGTTGCGAGCGGCCTGCTCGGCCAGCTCGGCATCGATCCGGTCGGCCTGTCCAAGGCCCATGCGGTGTCGCCGCGGGTCGCCAATGGCAAGTTGCGCGAAGCCGTGTTCTTCGATTCAGAAACCTACGGCCGCGATCATCTGGCGGTCCTGCCCGACAGCGCCGCAGCCACCGCGGAAACCTTTGCCGCCGCGCTGCATGACGCGCCGCTCAACGACCAGGCCAAGCGCGACATTGCCCGGATCGAAACCGCCAAGATCGATTATCTACCCGAACTGTCGACCGAGCAGACCATGGATCGCCTATCGCGCGTCAGTTACGCAGCGTTCCTGACCGACATCGCCAAGGTCGATCCGCAAGTCGTCGGCTATTACCAGAAATCGACCCATGGCGAGTTCGGCAGCGGCATCGATGACGAGCCCGCGCTCGATTGCTGGGGCATCGGCCTGCCCGGCTTTGCCGGCATGAAGCTCGATCACAAGATCACCAAGCGCATGGGCAATACCGCCGCCGGCTACAGCAATGCCGGCGGGTCGGCGACATTCCACTTCCCCGACGGCAATGCCACAGTTGCACGGGCGCTGGTCCGCGACCTCGTCCCGGCCGTCGCCCCGTCCGGCCCGATCGAGGATCTGGTCGGCGCCAAATTCGATTATCACACGCTCGACCAGCCCGCCCAGCCGGTCCGCATTCGCCTCAACAGCGTCGCCGTCCGGGTCCAGCCGCGCGGCCCAGGGGTCGACGTCACCTATGTCGAGACCGGCGCGATCAAGCGCGTCTCGGCGACCCATTGCGTACTCGCCTGCTACAATATGATCATCCCCTATCTGCTTCCGGAACTGCCCGAAAAGCAGAAGGCGGCGCTGCATGAACTGGTCAAAATACCGCTGGTCTACACCAGCGTCGCGCTACGCAACTGGCGCGCGTTCGACCGGCTCGGGATCAACGCGGTCAGTTGTCCGGGCAGCTATTTCGCCAATTTCCGGCTGTTCCCGGGTCCCGAGATCGGCGCCTCAACCGGCCCGCGCACGCCCGACGACCCGATCATGGTCCACATGCTGCGCACGCCCTGCCTGCCCGGTGCGCCGACCGAACGCGACCAGCATCGCGCCGGCCGGATGGAGCTGCTCGGCACGTCGATCGAAACCTTCGAGGGGCATGTCCGCGACCAGCTCGGCCGCTCGCTCAAGGGCGGCGGCTTCGACCCCCAGCGCGACATCGCGGCGATCATCGTCAACCGCTGGCCGCACGGCTACGCCTACGAATATAATCCGCTCTACGATCCGTGGGACATTCCGGAGAGCGAGCAGCCCCACGTCATCGGCCGCCAGCGCTTCGGCCCGATCACCATCGCCAATTCGGACTCGGGCGCCGCGGCCTACACCGACTCGGCGATCGACCAGGCCCACCGCGCGGTCAGCGAGCTGCTGTCCGCCTGAAGCCAGACGCGGCTTCGGACCTGACTGCGTGCCTTCGACCGCCTGGCGAACCTAGCTTGAGCGGCTGCTACGCGGATTGCTGACTGTGGCGGTTTCGATGCTGCTGACTTCATCGTCTTCGCCGGCAACGACAATCGTCTGTTCACCGTTCGCGCCCTGCAAGCGGAGGATGCGGCGGTTCTGCACGCTGCGCCATCCAACCGCCACGACGACCGAGAAAACGGCGAGCCCGAACAGTATCGCCATGAAACTTGTAGCCGAGTCCGTCATCAGAATTACCCCTTGTTCGATCAAGTGAAAGCTGGGGCCGTAACGACCGGTCGTGGCGGAAAGATGCGCAACGAGATTTCATCTTCCCGCATTGGGACGCCGGTGAGCCGGCTAATGGCCGACTTCGACCCATAGCGGACAGTAGGGCTCCAGTCTCGTTGTGCGCTCGCGCACAACCGGTGGTCCGTTCGTCGAATAATCGCTTACCCTCAGCGGCACCTTTGTTAGTTGTGCACTACATTTGTAGGAGCAGATCTTATGAAGCCCAGTCATTTGGTCCTTGCAGCCTCAGGCCTTTTTTTCTCGCCCGCGCTCGCCCTGTCTCCCGCTGCTGCGCAAGGTGCGGTTGCGCCGTCTCCTTCGCGCGGCGTCGTCCAGACTGTGACTTCCACGGCGCTCCCCCGCCTCACGGTGCGCGTCGATCCGTCGCTGCACTACATCGGGCGCGGCGAGGGCGTCGCGATGCAGGAGACCGCCCGCTACGAGCGGTTCCTGTTTGGAGAGGTCAAGCACGGCAAGCTTCTCCGCGCCGCGATCGTCCACTTCGAGGAGATGATTCCCGGTAAGGACGGCGGGGCGTTCAACTATCCGCGATTCCGGATGGCGACGGTCGGTGGCGAAGAGTATCTGCATCAGATCTGGCCGATGCCGACGAATGACGTTTTAAACGGTGAGGACCTCCGCGCACTCCTCACTGCCGGGGGCATCAAGGCCGAAGGTGCATGGCTGGTCGGGCGCTATGCCCGCGCCGTGGACGCGGCCAACCAGCACGAAATCCTTATCTTTTTACATGGAGTCGGAAGAGGCCCTGGGCAGCTCGGTGGAAGCATTGGTCCCTCTTTGGACGAAGCTGCTAGGGCCGGGGATCGCCGGTCCCAAAGCGCAGGAGCTGGAGCGCGGGTTCATCACACGTCAGCAGGCCGCGGTGAGCATCGTGCCTTGAGTCGGTAGGAATTTCTACCTCTGCCGACGGACAGAAAGCTGCGCTCTGCTTCCACGATCCACCCTGACCGCCCTTGGCGGAAGCGCTGAGTCAGCGACCGCGCGCCAATGTCCGCTTTCCACCCAAAGCAGACTCTACGTGGCGCGTCATTCCGCCAATAAAATCGCCGCCTAAAGCCGGTCGCGCAGTGCGAAGTAGGACATTGCAGCGACCATCGACGGCCAGCGCAGCAAGCGTCCGCCCGGCAGCCCCGGCACCGGCAAGCGGGTCAGGCGGTCGAAATCCGGACTATCGCCGGCGATCGCATCGGCGACCACCCGTCCGAAATAAGGCGCGAGGACGACGCCGAGCCCGGATAGTCCGCTGACGTTGTACACCCCGCGCCGGACCTGGCGGATGAACGGTAGCCGCGACGCGGTGATACTCAGCGTCCCGCCCCACGCATAATCGAACGGAATATCCGCCAGCTGCGGAAAGATCCGGCTCAAATGGGGCCGCACGAAACCGCCGATGTCGTCCGGGAAACGATATGAATAATTCTCCCCGCCGCCGAACAGCAGGCGGTGGTCGGGCGTCATCCGAAAATAATAGACCACGAAGCGCGAGTCGGACACCGCCAGCCCGTCGCCGATGATCGCGCTTGCCCGCTCCTCCCCCAACGGCTCGGTCACCGCGATATAATTGTTGATCGGCATGACCTTGGTATCGACCGCCTGGTCGAGCCCGCGCAGGTATCCGCCACACGCCAGCAGCACGGTCGGCGCGGTGACGCTGCCGGTCGCGGTGCGGACCCGCCACCCGCTGCCGGCTGGTTCGATCGCCGTGGCGCAGCTGTCGGCATGGATGCTGGCCCCGGCCGCGACGGCCGCGCGGGCGATGCCGAGCGCCAGGTTGAGCGCATGGAGGTGCCCGCCGCGCTGGTCGATGCTGCCGCCATGATAATCGCCGCCGGCAACCAGCGAGCGCACTTCGTCGCGCTCGACGAAGCGGATCTGGTCATAGCCGTAGCGGTCGTTGAGCAACGCGACATTGGCGCGCGTGTCGGGGATATAGCGCGGCTTGTGATCGGCATGGAGGTGGCCCGGCCGATAGTCGCAGTCGATTGCGTAATCGCGCATCAGCGTGTCGAGATGGTCCCGCCCGTCGATCGCAATGCGCCAATATTGGGCCGCGGCGTCGCGCCCGACATGCTGTTCGAGCCACGCCTGCTCGCGCCGCATGCCGACATGGACTTGCCCGCCGTTGCGGCCCGAAGCGCCCCAGCCGAGCGGGCCGGCTTCGAGCAGGACCGCCGAGACCTTGTGCTCGGCTAGTCTGAGCGCCGCCGACAGGCCGCTATAGCCGCCGCCGATGATGCACACCTCGGCGTCGCTGTCGCGGTCGAGCGGCGGCGCCGCGGGACCGCTGGCGCGCGTGGCCGCATAGTAGGACCGCGGGTAGGTTGATTGGGGGTCACCGGTCACGTCATCCCCTATCTGGTCGCAATGAAGTGCGATCACAGCTAGCGCGGCCGCTCGCCGTGCGTCAAATAGCGAGTCGGACCGCATCGCGCCAAGTGGAGTGGCAATGACGAATTCAGCAGCCGCTGGGGAAAGCCAACCTGATCCGGTGGTGGACGATGTGATGACCCTGCGACAGAGCGTCTACGAGGGCCTGCGCCACCAGTTGATCATCGGCAAGATCGCCCCAGGGGTCGGAATCTCGACCCGCGGCGTTGCCCAGCAGCTCGGCGTCAGCCAGATGCCGGTGCGCGATGCGCTCGGCCGGCTGGCGGCCGAAGGCGCGGTCGAAATCCGCTCCAAGCGCAAGATCGTCGTGCCCAACATGACCCGCGCCCGGCTGCAGGAAATCATGCGCTGCCGGTTGCTGCTCGAGCCCGAGGCGGCGGTCGACGCGCTCACCTACATCGATGCCGCGCGGTTGCGCGCGATCCGCGCCGCCGACGCCGCGACCGACGAGGCGCTGCGCGACGGCGACGTCCACGCCTACATGGAATCGAACTTCCGCTTCCATTCGCTGATCTATCGCGCGAGCAAGATGGAAACGCTCAACCGCATGATCGAAATGCTGTGGATGCAATTCGGCCCGTTCATGCGGGTCGTCTACGGGCGCTTCGGGACCGCCAATCTGGTCGACCAGCACCTCGCCGCGAGCGACGCCATTGCCGACGGCGACGCCGAGCGGCTGCGGGCGGCGATCGCCGGCGACATCCGCGACGGCATGAACCTGCTGAGCGGGGCCGAGCTCGGCTTTGCCGACATCGCGGACGAGTAGCCGCGGGCAGGATCTTGCGAACGGCATCGCCATCTGCGATCACAGATACACCGATGCGACCACCCGCATGAAGGAGCAATCGATGGATATCCCTGCTCTTGGATCGAACCGCGCGCACCTCGACGCTTATTGGATGCCGTTCACCGCCAACCGTCAGTTCAAGCAGGCGCCGCGCCTGCTCGCGAAGGCGCAGGGCATGTATTACACCAGCGAGGACGGCCGCCAGGTGCTCGACGGCACCGCCGGGCTGTGGTGCGTCAATGCCGGCCATGGCCATCGCGAGATCGCCGATGCGGTGGCCGAGCAGCTGCGCACGCTCGATTACGCGCCGTCGTTCCAGATGGGCCATCCGATCGCGTTCGAATTCGCCGAGCGGCTGAGCGCCATCGCGCCGGCCGGGCTCGACCGCATCTTCTTCACCGGTTCGGGGTCGGAATCGGTCGACACCGCGCTCAAGATCGCGCTCGCCTACCAGCGCGCGATCGGCCAAGGCACGCGCACCCGGCTGATCGGCCGTGAGCGCGGCTATCACGGCGTCGGCTTCGGCGGCATCTCGGTTGGCGGGCTGGTCAACAACCGCCGCACGTTCGGATGCCTGCTGCCCGGCGTCGACCATCTGCGCCACACCCACGACCTCGCGCGCAACGCTTACTCGCGCGGCCAGCCCGAGCATGGCGCCGAACTGGCCGACGATCTCGAGCGGCTGGTGCAACTGCACGGCGCCGACACCATCGCCGCGGTGATCGTCGAGCCGGTTGCCGGCTCGACCGGCGTGCTGCCGCCGCCGGTCGATTATCTGAAACGGCTGCGCGAGATCGCCACCCGCCACGGCATCCTGCTCATCTTCGACGAAGTGATCACCGGCTTCGGCCGGCTCGGAA
>JBDTRT010000140.1:0-8086 GCA_039931595.1 Sphingomicrobium sp. | reverse complement strand
GGCGCGCGCGAGAACATCCGCGTCGGAGTCCAATATCTCGCCGCCTGGCTCGGCGGGAAGGGCGCGGTGCCGCTCTACAATCTGATGGAAGACGCCGCGACCGCCGAAATCTCGCGCTCGCAATTGTGGCAATGGCTGCATTTCGAAGCGCCGCTGTCGAACGGCCAGACCGTCACCCGCGACCTGTTCGACCGCCTGTTCGACACCGAAGTCCACGCCCTGGCCGACGTGCCGCACATCGAGGAAGCCGCCGCGCTGTTCCGCAAGATGGTGACGTCAGACCAGTTCGAGGAATTCCTGACCTTGCCGGCCTACGAACTGCTCGACTGACCTAGCCTCCGCAGCGGCCCAATTGCGGCAGTGCGGCCCGCTGTCTAATCCACCCTCATTCGTTTGACTCTGCTCCATGCAAGGCGCACCCTTTCAGGCCGCGCGAGGGGCTGAAATGTCGCGCGAAAATGACCCCGGTTGCGTTGTGTGCGCTCGAACTCGAACAGGGGAATCCAATGAAACAGTTGATCAAATATGCCACCGCTGCGGCGGCCGGTGCGATGCTCGCCGGATCAGTCGTCTATGCGCAGGCTCCGGCGTCGCCGCCACGGGCCACGGTCTCGCTTTACCGTGCCGCCCCAGGCCATCAGGTCGAACTGCTGAAATGGTTCGCCCAGCAGGACCGCATCGCCCAGGCCGCGGGGCTCGCGCCGATGCAGCTCTATGCCCACACCGATGGCGACAGCTGGGATTATATGGGCATCAACCCCGCGACCACGGATGCGCAGGATGCGGCGATGGACGCGGCGGCCAAGAAGCTCGGTCTGCCAAGCGGCCCCGGGGTAGGGCTCGATCTCCGCAAGCACATCGCGATGCACACCGATACGATCACGTTCGGGCCAATGACGGCGGCGCAATATCTCGCCTACGTCGGCCAGTGATGGCCTAGGCGCTATCCATCGAGCCGGACGATCCGGCGACAACGAAAAGGGCGCCGCGGATTGCTCCGGGCGCCCTATTTGTTTCGTAGTCTGACCGATTAAGCCGCTTTCGCGTCTTCCTTGGGCAGTGCCGCTTTGGCCTGGGCGATGATCGCCGAGAATGCTGCGCCTTCGTGCATGGCGATGTCGGCCAGGACCTTCCGGTCAAGATCGATCCCGGCCAGCTTCAATGCGTGGATGAACTGGCCGTAGGTCAGTCCCTCGGCGCGCACCGCGGCGTTGATCCGCTGGATCCACAAGGCGCGGAAGCTGCGCTTCTTCACCTTGCGGTCGCGATAGGCGTATTGCCCGGCCTTCTCGACGGCCTGGCGGGCGATGCGGATGGTGTTCTTGCGACGGCCGTAATAGCCCTTCGCATTCTCCAAAATCCGCTTGTGCTTGGCGCGCGTAGTGACGCCGCGCTTGATGCGTGTCATGTCGCGTTCCCTACTTGAGGCCGTACGGCGCCCAGAGCTTCACCCGCGCCGTATCGGCGTGGTCGAGCACTTCGGTGCGGCGGTTCTGGCGGATATATTTGGCATTGTGGCTGATCAGGCGGTGACGCTTGCCGGCGACGCCGTGCTTCAACTTGCCTGTGGCCGTGAGCGTGAAGCGCTTCTTGACGCCGCTCTTGGTCTTGAGCTTGGGCATTTTCGTCTCCTTTGTAGCCCCGCACAGGTTTCCCTGGGGGGCGACGTTTTCGAACTGCCACGGCAGCCCTAACTGGCCGGGCCGTTCGTTTTCCATCGATCTGGAATGGCCGCGCCTATACGGGTGGGGGCCGCGATTGGCAAGGTTCAGTCCTGCGCCGCGTAATCCTCGGCGCCCATGAAGTGCAGCGAGACGTAGGGCTCGTCGCCGATCACCCAGCTGTCGTGGCCCGGCGGGATGTAGAACAGGTCGCCGGCGCGCATCTCGATCACCTGGCCATCGTCCATGCCGGCGGCGGCACAGCCGGCCACGACCATGCCGACATGTTCGACCAGACAGCTGGCCTGCCCGAGCGCTGCGCCGACGTGGACCGACCATTTCCACCCGGGCTGATAGGTTGCGCGGCCGATCGTCATCCGGCCGACCTCGACCAGCTCGAACCGGCCGAGCGCGAACTCGCGCACCTCATCAGGTTGCTCGAACCGCTTGAGGATGACGTCAAGGTCCATGGCCGCGCCGAAAGCTAGTCGAACAGGCTCGAGACGCTGGCTTCGTCGGCGATCCGGCGAATGGCTTCGGCGAGCAGTGGGGCAATCGACAGGCGGCGGATCTTGCCGCCCTTGGGGTCGGGCTCGCCGGAGCAGATCGAATCGGTCACGACCAGTTCCTTGAGCTCAGAGGCGCCGACTCGGGCCGCGGCGCCGCCCGACAGCACGCCGTGGGTGCAATATGCGACCACCTCGACCGCGCCCTGCTGCTTGAGCGCGGCTGCCGCGTTGCACAGCGTGCCGCCCGAATCGACGATGTCGTCGATCAGTATGCAGGCGCGGCCGTCGACGTCGCCGATGATGTTCATCACTTCCGATTCGCCGGCTTTCTCGCGGCGCTTGTCGACGATCGCCAGCGGCACGTTGCCGATCCGTTTGGCCAGGCTGCGGGCGCGCACGACGCCGCCGACGTCGGGCGAAACGACCGTCAGGCTGGCGTTCGAAAAGCGCGCCTGGATGTCGGCCGCGATCACCGGGGAGGCGAACAGATTGTCGGTCGGGATGTCGAAGAAGCCCTGGATCTGGCCGGCATGGAGGTCGATCGACAGCACTCGGCTGGCGCCGGCGACGGTGATCAGATTGGCCACTAATTTGGCCGAAATGGGTGTTCGCGGACCCGGTTTGCGGTCCTGCCGGGCATAACCGAAATAGGGGATGACGGCGGTGATGCGCTTGGCCGACGCGCGCCGCAGCGCGTCGATGCAGATCAGCAGCTCCATCAGATTGTCGTTGGCCGGGTAGCTGGTCGACTGGATCACGAACACGTCCTCGCCGCGGACATTCTCGTTGATCTCGACGAAAATCTCCTCGTCGGCGAAGCGCCGCACGCTGGCCGAAGTCAGCGGCATTTCGAGATATTCGGAAATCGAGCGGGACAGCGGAAGGTTGCTGTTCCCGGAGAGCAATTTCATGGCGATGTTGGCTCCCCGATGCGGCGGTTCGAGCGGCTCCCTTAGACAGCCGCAGACGGTTCGCAAAGCAAAGCTTCCGGTCTAAAGCGCCGGCGATGACAGACCGGCTGACTATCGCCCTTGCGCAGATGACCCAGAGCGTCGGCGATCTCGAAGGCAATGCCGCGGCGATCCTGGCGATGCGCGAGCGGGCGCACGGCGCCGACCTGCTGCTGGTGCCCGAGTTGCAACTGACCGGCTATCCGCCGGAGGATCTGGTGCTCAAGCCCGAGTTCGTGCGGCGGACGATGGAGGCGGCCGGGCGGCTGGTCGATGCAACCGCCGCACCCGGGCCGGCGATCCTGTTCGGCACGATCGTCCGCGAAGACGGCGCCAATTACAACGCCATGCTGCTCGCCGACGAAGGCAAATTGGTTGGCCGCACGCTCAAGCGCGAATTGCCCAATTACGGCACGTTCGATGAAAAGCGCGTGTTCGCGTCGGGGCCGCTGCCCGAACCGATCGCGTTTCGCGGCGTCAAGGTCGGAGTGCCGATCTGCGAGGACATCTGGGCCGAACCGGTCTGCGCCCATCTGGCCGAGGCTGGGGCGGAGCTGCTGCTGGTGCCCAACGGCAGCCCCTACGAGCTCGACAAGGACGAGCTTCGTCAGCGTCTGGCGCGCAGCCGGGTGACCATGACCGGCCTCCCGCTGGCCTATCTCAACCGGGTGGGCGGGCAGGATGAACTGGTGTTCGACGGCTCGTCGTTCGTCATGCAGCCGGGGGCGGAGGGGACAAGGGACGCCGAGGTGGTGGTCCAGATGCCCGACTGGGACGAGCAATTGCTGCTGACCGAGTGGGTCCGCGAAGCCGATGGCTGGCGCTGCTCGACCCGCGCCGAGCACCGGCTCGATCCGTATCCGGAGGACATTTACCGGGCGATGGTTGTCGCGTTGCGCGATTATGTCGCCCGCAACGGCTTCCCCGGCGTGATCCTCGGCCTGTCGGGCGGGATCGACAGCGCGCTGTCGGCGGCGGTTGCGGTCGATGCGCTTGGGGCCGACAAAGTGTGGTGCGTGATGTTGCCCTACACCTTCACGTCGCCGGACAGCTTGGCCGACGCGGCCGAGTGCGCGCGCCTGCTCGGTTGCCGCCATGACGTCGTTCCGATCGGTCCCGCGGTCGATGCGATGCGCACGATGCTGCCCGACCTCGCCGGACTGGCCGCTGAAAACGTTCAGGCGCGGACCCGGATGGTGGCGCTGATGGCCTTGTCCAACGCCCACGGCCACATGCTGCTGACGACCGGCAACAAGAGCGAAATGTCGGTCGGCTATGCGACCCTCTACGGCGACATGGCGGGCGGCTATTCGGTGCTCAAGGACGCCTATAAGACGACCGTGTTCGCGCTGTCGCGCTGGCGCAACCAGTTCCGGCCGGACGGCGCGCTCGGTCCTTCCGGGCCGGTGATGCCGGCGCGGGTCATCACCAAGCCGCCGAGCGCCGAACTGCGCCCCGACCAGAAGGACGAGGACAGTCTGCCGCCCTATTCGCTGCTCGACCGCATTCTCGTGGGGCTGGTCGACCAGGAATACTCGGTCAAGGAAGTCGCGCTGGCGACCGGCGCCGAGCTCGCGCTCGTGTCCGACATCGAAACTAAGCTGCTGCGCGCCGAATATAAGCGCCGCCAGGCCCCGCCCGGGGTCAAAATCGGCAACCGCAACTTCGGCCGCGACCGCCGCTACCCGATCACCAACGCCTTCCACACCGGGCCCAAATGACAGGAACGCCATGACCGTCGTCACCCGCTTCGCGCCGTCGCCGACCGGGCGCCTGCACGTCGGCAACATCCGCACCGCGCTGCACAATGCGCTGTTCGCCCGGCGCACCGGCGGGACCTTCGTGCTGCGCATCGACGACACCGACCGCGAGCGCTCGACGGCGGAGTTCGACCAGGGCATCCGCGACGATCTCGACTGGCTCGGCTTGACCCCCGACCGCGTGGTTCGCCAGTCGGACCGCTTCGACCTCTACGAACGCGAATTCGGGCGGCTGCGCGATTCGGGGCGGGTCTATGCCTGTTATGAAACGCCCGAGGAACTCGAACTGCGCCGCAAAGTGCTGCTCGGCCGCGGGCTGCCGCCGGTCTATGAGCGCAAGCCGGCCGATGCGCCGGGGCCCGAAGGGCGGCAGCCGCACTGGCGGTTCCGGCTCGACCACGCCCGGCCGATCGAATGGAACGACCTGATCCGTGGCCCGCAGCGGTTCGATCCGCATTTGCTGTCGGATCCGGTAGTGCGGCGCGAGGACGGCAGCTGGCTCTATCTGCTGCCGTCGGTGATTGATGACGTCGACCTTGGCATCACCCATGTCGTGCGCGGCGAGGACCATGTCTCGAACAGCGCCACCCAGCTGCAGATGTTCGAAGCGCTCGGCGCCCGGCCGCCCGAGTTCGCGCACGAGGCGCTGCTGGTCGCGGGCGAGGGCAAATTGTCCAAGCGACTCGGATCGATCGGGGTCGAGGCCATCCGCGCGATGGGGCTCGAGCCGATGGCCCTGCTGTCGTTGCTGGCGCGCCAGGGGACGTCGCAGCCGGTCGAGGCGGTAGCCAGCCTCGACGAGCTCGCGGCCGATCTCGACTTCGCCCACTTCGGCCGCGCCCCGGCCCATTTCGACCTGCACGACGTAGAGCTGCTCAATGCGCGCCTGCTCCACCGGCTTGAGTTCGCCGATGTCGCCGACCGCTTGCCCGGCAGCGCGAGCGCGCAGGACTGGCTGCTGCTGCGCGGCAATCTCAAGCGGCTGGCCGATTTCGGCGGCTGGTTCAATGTCGCCGAAGGCGAGATCGATCCGCCGACGCTGGACGAGGACGAACGGGCTTTGGTCGGCCAGGCGGCGAGCGTCGCCGCAGCGCTCGACTGGGCGGACGAGCCGTGGAAGGCGCTGTCCGACGCGCTCAAGAGCGCGACCGGGCGCAAGGGCAAGGCGCTGTTCCATCCGCTGCGGCTGGCGCTGACCGGGCGCGAATCTGGTCCGGAGATGGCCGGGCTGCTGGCGCGCATGGGACAGGACCGCGCCGTCGCCCGCCTGACTGCCGCCGCTCAAGCATAGCGGCTGACCCCGACATCGAATTGCCGTTGTGCAACCGACGATATGATGTATCATACTATTTCGTCGGCTCACATCAGGAGATCGATATGCTGGCTTATGCGTCCCACCGGCGTCAAATCGCCGAGCACACCCCGGCTCCGCACGTCATGCTGGGCATCGCCGCCGCCCATATCGCGCTGATCGCCACGGTGATGAGCGCCAGGATGGACCTCCCGCAGCGGATCTTGGACCGGCCGATCAGGATCACGCTGGTGCCGATCCCCAATCCGCCGCCGGAGCAGACGAAGCCGGTTGATCGTCCGCCTTCCCAGTTGTCCGACACCCACCGCATTCCGGTCATCGTCCCACTGCGGCAACCCGACGACCACGCGCTCGATTCGCAGCCGATCGTGACGCTGGACGCTGGGTCGGGCAACGTCGGGCCAGGCTTCGATCCGCAACCGATTGTCGATCCGGTCCGCACCGGGCCGCGCTTCGCCACTCCGCCGTCGGCGATCCGGCCGCCCTACCCTGTGTCCAAGATCAACAGCCAGGAAGAAGCGCTGCTCCGGCTCAGGCTGTCGATCGACCCGCGCGGGCGGGTGGTCGCGGTCGAACCGGTCGGGCGGGCCGATCCGGCGTTCCTCGCCGCTGCCCGACGTCACCTGCTCGCTTACTGGCGCTACACCCCGGCGACGGAGAACGGCCGCGCGATCGCTTCGGCGACGGTGATCACGCTGCGCTTCGAACTCGCCTAGGGACGAGCCTTGGGCCGGGATACGCACTAGCGGTCCGGCACCGGCGGTCCTATCTTGGCGCGATGTCGTTTTTCCCCCGCCCGGTCAGTCCCCGCGCCGCTTGGTCCGACCTGCGCGCCTTCTTCCGCCACCGCGAGCGCGAGCATTGGATCGGCGCCGCGCTGGCGGTGCTGGTGACGATCATCATCATCATCGAGTTTTTGGTCGATTCGAAGATCAACACCGCGCCGCCGCCGACCATCGTCTATGTCGAGCAATGGCGCGCCGACCGCACCGACGCCGAAATCCAGGCCGACCAGAAGAAATTCCAGGCCGAGCGCGAGGCCGCCCAGAAAGAGCGCCAGCGCCAGTTCCAGAAACTCGAGAAACAGCTGGGCATGTGAGCGACGGCGGGGGCAGTGGCGACAGCTTGATGGCCGCCGCGATCGCGCTTGGCGCCAGCGCGCGCGGCCGCACCGCTCCCAATCCCAATGTCGGCTGCATCATCGTCTCCGGCGATGGCGCAATTATCGGCCGCGGCGCGACCCAGCCGGGTGGCCGTCCGCACGCCGAAGCGGTCGCGCTCGGCCAGGCCGGCGCCAGCGCGCGAGGAGCGACGGTGTACGTCACGCTCGAACCGTGCGCCCATCTCAGCGAGCGGGGACCGGCCTGCGCCGACCTGCTGATCGATGCCGGACCGGCCAAAGTGGTGGTCGCGCTCGAGGATCCCGACCCGCGCACGGCCGGCGCCGGTATCGCCCGGCTGACAAAAGCGGGGATCGCGGTCGAGGTCGGGTGCGGCGTGGCTGAGGCCGCCGCCTCGCTCGCCGGCTATCTCACCCGGCTCAAGTTCGGCCGTCCGCGGATCACGCTCAAGCTGGCGCTGTCGATCGACGGCACGATCGCCATGGCGTCGGGCGAGAGCAAATGGATCAGCGGCGAAGACGCGCGCGCCGACGTCCATCTCGAGCGCGCCCATTGCGACATGATCCTGGTTGGGCGCGGCACCTATCTGGCCGACTCGCCACGGCTCGACGTGCGCCTGCCCGGGCTCGAGGACTGGTCGCCGCGACGCGCTTTGCTCACTCGGGGCGAAGCGGTCGACGGCTGGGAAACCTTGCAATCTCCGCAAGATATCTACCGACTTCATGACGTCAACGACCTGCTGGTCGAGGGCGGGTCGGCGACCGCCACCGCCT
>JBDTRT010000139.1:0-14241 GCA_039931595.1 Sphingomicrobium sp. | reverse complement strand
CTTCGAGGTAAGCGGCCGCGCGCCGCCGGACCGGCTCGTCGAGCGCGACCTCGTTGAGCACCCCGAGCAGCGCCGAATGCTTCGAGCGAAACACGCCGGCCATCGCCAGCGCTTCGGAATTATGGGCGCACAGGCCGCGATAGCGCCGCTCGCGGACATTGGCGACGCCTTCGGGCGTGACCGCATAGGGCGGGTTGACCAGCCCCGAAAAGTCGAAGTCGTACGGCACCGGCGCAAAATTGCCGGCGGGGTTGGCGCCGGCCAGCAGCCGCGCGTTGTGGCAGCAGCGCTCGCCCGCCGGCGCCGCCCGCATCGACCAGTCGAGGTTGCTGATCATATATTCGAACAGCGCCACCCTCGCCGCATCCGTACCGCTCAACTGGCTGGTCGTAACCCGCTCGCCGACCGCTGCGCGGCGCATCGCATTGCGCGTCGCGACGTCGCCCAGATCCTCGATCATGAACCCGATCCTGGTCGCCAGCGGGCGTTTGTCCGGACCGACATAGTCGATCAACGCCAGCCGCGCCCTAAAGCTTAGCGGCGTAAGCTGATTGTACAGCCGGTAGGCGGCATATTCGAGCAGCACATATTGCTGGAACGAGGGCGTCGCCCGGCAATGGGTGACCAGCTTGAGCTGCTTTTGCCCGCTGAACAGCGAATCCCGCCCAGGGGCGCGGACAAAGCTCACCCGCAAGGGCGAGAATTGGCACACGTCGCGCTTGAGCCGAGTGATCCCGCGCGGCGACAGCTGGATCGGGAGAGTTTCAGGAACCGCTCCGGACACGGTCAGGAGCGCGTCGCGCGGCGGGCGATTGACCCCGCCGGTCTGGGCGACCTCGGCGATCGGGCCGGTGATGGTCAGACGCAGCATCGCAGTATCCGCGAACAATGGCTTCTGCCGAGGCTGGGCCAAGGCCGCGGACGGTGCCAAGGCGGCGATCAGCAGCGCGGCGAGGCGGGCGATCACGGTCGTACCGGGGCCGGCCGGGCGGCGATCGAACGGTCGAAATCATGCGGCACGAGGCGCTCGCCGATGATTTCCAGATAGCTCAGCTTGCCCCCGTAAAACCGCGAGATCCCGGTATCGATCCGGACCATCCGACCGCCATGGGATATTTCGATCCCGCGCAGGTCGGGCGTGTGGGCAATGACCAGGCGCCGAGCGCCAAACGAGCGCAGCACGGTCGTCAGCTCGTCGTCGATCGACGGATAAGGCGCGGCCGGTGCGGCGCCCGCCGCCGGCGGAAGCGCCGCCGGCTGGTCGGCAGCATCGGCGGTGCGCGTCACCAGCCCGCGATACCACAGCGGCCCGAACGGGTCGTAGAGGATGGAATCGTCGGCGCCGTTGGCGATGGTCAGCGCCGCGGTAATGCGACGATTGATCTCGTCGATGCGAAAACCGGCGTAGCGGACGCTGATCCCGCCGTGGACGAACAGCGTGCCGCCGATCCTGGCGACCGCCCGGTTGGCGATGGTCCACCGTCCGAGTTCGCCGCGCGGGCTCCACGCCGCCTGATGCTCGACCTTACCGAGCGGGGTCTGCGCCAGCCACGCCTGGTGGATCGCCTCGGGCGCCATGGTCGGGGAGATAGCCCGAAAGGCGGCGACGATCGTCGCCCGATTGTCGTCAAAAGCCCGCTCGCGAAGTCGCGCCGAGCGCGGGGTGGCGAAAGCGGCGAACTCGCCTGGATCGACGTAGCGCAAGTCGTCGGTCATGTTCATCGCTTCATGGTTGCCGACCAGCACCACGACCTTGCCGCCGGCTTTCGGCGCCTCGCGCTGGAGCTTCATCAAATGGTGGATGATCTTGCGCGAGTCCGGCCCGCGGTCGACGATGTCGCCGGTCTGGACGAGGGTCGTCGATCCGCCCGACCAATGGTCGCGGCGGTCGATGAGGCGCGCCTTGAGCGCGATTGCGCGCCACGCGTCAAAGTCTCCGTGAAGATCCCCGACCGCGACGATCCGTTGGGGATTGGCGGGCTGGGCCGACAGCGCCACGCACCACACAAGCCCCACTAGTGCAAGGCCGACCCGCCTGAGAACAGCCCTCGTCACCAGCCTTCCCTCCCTCGTTCCTGAGAGACGCCAAGAAGTTGCCGCTGTACCAAAATCGGGCCCGACATGCCAAACCGTGCGTAATGAATGAACGACCGACCGTGGCTAAACGCCAACAGCCCGGCTTATTTCAGTTTTTTAGGAATTAGTGTTTCGTTGAAAGGTTTTAACAGTCAAAAGATCGGGCTTGCCGGGTGCGTGCGTAACGGAGTTGGCCGATGAATCGCCATAATTGGGCAAAAACGCTCGCTGCGGCAGTCACTGCTGTCAGTGTTGCGCCGAGCTCGATCGCAAGCGCTTCACCCGCATCGGTCCGCTCGATCGATCCGCTGGTTGCGCTGAGCGTATTCGGGTCTGCCCAATCGCGCAGCGCGATGTGCGCCGCCACTGCCGCTGCGGTCACTGCCGCGGCCGCCCAGCTACCTGCGCAAGGGTGCGTGCTGCCGGTCGCCGACACCCCGCCGCCGGTCGTGTCCGAAGCGCCGCCGCCACCGCTCGAGGGGGTTCCGGCGCCGATGTTGGCCGCTTCGGCTAGCCTGCTGCCGTTCTTCGTCGGCCTCGGCGCGGTCGCCGCGCTGGTCCTGCTGCTCGACCGCGGCAATAGCGGTCGGATCGTGTTCCACGTCCCGGTTCCCAACAGCCCCACCTGAGTTATCGGCCTGCGAGCCGCTCTCCCGTACATTTGGCCGCTCCATCGAGCGAGCAGTGCTGACGGCTACCCGGATGAGGCTTTGACTTAGCTTGAGAACGGACCCGACGCTCGCGTCGGTTGCGGCTTCGGGGGGTTCTTGTAAGAATGGCCCTCAAGGGAGTTTCGTTTGGCAAGTCTTGAGCTTAGCGGCGTTCGTAAAGCCTTCGGGGCGACGCCAGTGCTCGATGATTTATCGCTGACTCTGGAGGCGCGCGAGTTCATCGCCTTCCTCGGCCCGTCGGGATCGGGCAAGTCGACCCTGCTGCGGATCATTGCCGGGCTCGAGAGCGCCGACGCCGGCGAAGTGTGGCTCGAAGGGCGACGGATCGACGGCCTTGCCCCGGGCGACCGCGGGGTCTCGATGGTCTTCCAGCATTACGCGCTCTACCCCCATATGACGGTCCGCGAGAACATGGCGTTCGGCCTCAAGAACGCGCGCGTGCCCAGGGACGAAATCCAAACCCGGGTCGACGCTGCCGCCAAGGTGCTCGAAATCGAAGAGCATCTCGACAAGAAGCCGGGCCAGCTGTCGGGCGGCCAGCGCCAGCGGGTCGCGATCGGCCGGGCGATCGTCAAGCAGCCCAAGCTGTTTCTGCTCGACGAGCCGCTGTCCAACCTCGACGCGGCCTTGCGGATGCGGACCCGGGTCGAACTGGCACAGCTCCGCCAGAAGGTCGACGCGGCGGTGATCATGGTCACCCACGACCAGGCCGAGGCGATGACTTTGGCAGATCGCATCGTGGTCATGAACGACCGCACGATCCAGCAGGTCGGCCCGCCGATGGAGATTTACGAGCGGCCGGCCAACGCCTTCGTGGCGCAGTTCGTCGGCTCGCCGGCGATGACATTGATCCCCGCGCAGATCGTCGCCGGCGATGGCCATTTGGTCATTCTCAAGCTCGGCGACGGCACCGTAGTCGAAACCGCGGTGCCGCGTGCCGACCTCCCGGCGCAGGGCGAGCTGCGGCTCGGGCTGCGGCCCGAAAGCGTCCGCGTCTCCGTCGGCAAGGGCGTCACCACCCGGGCCACGGTCGAGCTGGTCGAACGGCTCGGCGAGCGCACGCTGGTTTACGCGCGCCTCGCCGACGGGCAGCGGATCACCGCCGAGGACGAAGGCCATAGCCGGGTCAAGATCGGCGACGAGATCGGCATCCGCATCGACGGCCGCGCCGGCCATATCTTCGGCGCCGACGGGGCCAGCCACCACGCCCGGGCCAGACCAGCATGAAGCTCTACGGGCGGCGGGCGCAGCTCGAAGGGTTCGCGTTCGTCGCGCCGTTCCTGATCCTCTATCTGTTCCTGCTGATCTATCCGCTGCTGCGCGGGATCGTCATGAGCTTCCAGCGCGCCGACCCGTTCGGCGGCGGGCGCTTTGTCGGCTTCGGCAATTTCACCGAGCTCGCCGCCGACCCGGTGTTCCACCAGGCGCTGGCCAACACCTTCCTGTTCACGATCATCATCGTCCCACCGCTGACGGTGGTGACTCTGGCGCTGGCGCTGGCGCTCAACAAGCCGACGCGCAGCGCGGCCTGGTTCCGCGGGCTGTTCTTCGCTCCATCGGTGCTGTCGGTGACCATCGTCACGTTGATCTGGCGCTTCGTGCTGGCGCCCGATGCCGGACTGGTCGGCGAGGTGATGCAGGCCACCGGCGGCCAGCCGATCCCGTTCCTGAGCGATCCCGGCCTGGTCAAGCTGGCGATTGCGCTGACAACCATCTGGTGGTCGTTCGGCCTGCCGATGATGCTGTTCCTGGCCGGTCTCCAGCAAATCCCCGAAGACGTCTACGAAGCCGCCGCGCTCGATGGCGCGAGCAAATGGACGACCCTCTGGCGGGTCACTTTGCCGTCGCTGCGGCGGACCGTGCTGCTGGTGATCATGCTGCAGACCGCGGCCCAGCTGCAATTGTTCGGCCAGGCCCAGTTGCTGACCTCCGGCGGACCCAATGGCGCGTCGCGGCCGGTCGTGCTGTTTATCTACGAAACCGCGTTCGTGCGCTGGCAATTGGGCTACGCCTCGGCCGCCGCCGAATTGCTGTTCCTGCTGATCCTCGCCGTCACTTTGGTCCAATATTTTACCGTCAACCGGCAGGACGGGGAATAATATGGCCGCTAGCGAGCGCCGCGCGCGCTTCACTCTGTTGCAGCTGGCGGCGGTGGTGATTGGCGCGGCGATCATGGTCGCGCCGCTGGCGTGGACGCTGCTTTTGTCGCTCAAGTCCAACGCGGCGCTGCTGGGCGACAGCGGCGCCGCCCTCTCGCCGCCCTACACGCTCGAAAATTACCGCGCGATCCTTGGCGGATCGATGGTCTTCCGCTGGCTATTGAACAGCCTGATCGTGTCGCTCGGGACGACCGCCGGCGTACTCATCCTGTGCAGCCTCGCCGGCTACGGCTTCGCCCGGCTCGAATTCCCGCTGCGGCGGACGTTGTTCGTGCTGGTGCTGGTCGGCCTCGCCATTCCCGAGCAAGCGGTGATTCTGCCGCGCCACCAATTGTTCGCCGAGCTGGGCCTCCATAACAGCTATCCCGGTCTGATCCTGCCGGGCTTGATCTCGTCGTTCGGCGTGTTCTTCATGACCCAATATTTCCGTGCCATCCCCCACGAGCTGGACGAAGCGGCGATGCTCGACGGAGCGTCGCGGCTAACCATATTCTGGAGGGTGCTGATGCCGCTTACCTGGCCCGCCCAGGCGACGCTGGGAGTGTTCACCTTCCTCGCTTCGTGGAACGATTATTGGTGGCCGCTGATCTCCGCCACGCGCAGCAACATGTTCACGCTGACCGTCGGCCTCGCGTCGAGCCAGATGAACTACGCCCAGACCAGCGGGCTCGGTTATTTGATGGCGCAGGCGGTGTTCGCTTCGGTGCCGATTTTCATCGTCTACATCCTGTTCCAGAAACAGATTGTGCGGGCGATGGCCGGAGCCGCCCTGCGATGAATCGGATCGTGCTCGCGCTGGCGGCCTTTTGCGCGCTCGCCAGTTGCGCCCCGAAGAGCGACCAGACGCAGATTTACCTGCAGCGGTTCTGGGGCGAATGCGGCGCGGTGTACGGCCACAACACCGACATCGCCAAGGCCGAGGGCGAGTGCGGCATCATCACCACCATGATCAACCGCTTCAACGCCGAAAACCCCGACATCCACGTCGAATCCAACGTCGTCGCTTGGCCTGGCTACGCGCAATTGTCGGCGCAGATTGCGGCCCGCGATCCGCCCGACCTGGTGACCATGCACCAGGGCGTGCTGACCGACTATGCGGCGCGCGGGCTGGTCGAGCCGATGGAGCCGATCTTGCGAGAAGCCGGGATCAGCCCCCACGGCTTCACCGACGCCGCGCGGCGCGGGGTGACCAAGGACGGCCGCATTTACGCGATGCCGTGGGACACCATTGGCGGGTTGTTCCATATCAACACCGCTCTGTTCGCCAAGGCCGGGCTGATGCGGGACGGCCGCCCGGTGCTGCCGACCTCGCCGCAGGAGTTGCTTGCCCAGGCGCGCCAGTTCAAGCGCGCGACCGGCCTGCCTTATCTGATCCAGAGCCAGGTCAACGATCCGGCGACGCACGTGCGCAACCTCTACACGTTTCTGCTGGCGCAGGATGCGGTGCTGTTTCCCGACGCAACCCACATCCGGATCGACACCCCGCAAGCGCGCCAGATTGTTGAAATGTTCAAGCAGCTCAACGACCAACATTTGAGCACGCTCAACCAGGACACACCGGCGGCAATCGGCAGCTTTCTCAACGGCCAGGGCGGCATTTACCCGACCGGGACGTGGATGATCGGATCGTTCGACCAGGAAGCCAACACGCCCGGGCGGCCGCTCTACAAAAGCTATGCGGTCTATCCCTATCCGCGGCTGTGGGGACATCCGGCGGCGTTCGTCGACGGCCATTCGTGGGTGATGCCGACGCACCAGCGCAGCGCGGTCCAGCGGCGCGCGATCGCGCGCTTCCTCAAATTCCTCGCCCACCATAATTTCGACTGGGCGCGAACCGGCCATATCCCGGCATTCAAGGCGGTCCTCGCCGACCCCAAATTCAGCGCCTTGCCGCACCGGTCCGACATTGCGTCATTGGGCAGCATCGGGCGCACATTGCCCGGCGTGGTGCGGCGCCAAGGCGCGATCGAAGGTATCGTGGGAGAAGAGCTCCAGGCTGCGGTCACCGGACAGAAACCGGTCGCCGACGCACTGGCCGATGCGCAAGACCGTTCGAATGATTTGCTGGCGCAAGTCGACTGATCGTGTGCGCCTTTGGGGACACAGCGCGGTGACCATTTAAAACCCTTGTGTCCAAAGCGCTTGTAAGCCGAAGTTCCGATTGTCATAATTTAATTGTTACACCGCGTAGAAAGCGGGCAACATGTCGGGGGGTTTTCATGCGACGCAGCTCATTCATCTTTTGTTCCACATCGGCGCTTGCAATTGCGGTTACTGCGGCGCCCGCATCGGCGCAAGTCAGCGACCCGGCAGCACCGGTCGATCCGGCCGCCGAGGCGCAGACCAGCCCTGCCCCCGATCCCGCCGCCGGACAGGCAACCACCGACGACGACGAGACGATTGTCGTCACCGGTCTTCGCCGCAGCCTGCAGACGTCGCAGAACATCAAGAAGAACAGCGACCAGATCGTCGACGTGGTGGTCGCCGAAGACATTGGCAAGCTGCCCGACCGGACGGTGTCCGAAGCGCTCGCCCGCGTTCCCGGCGTGACCGTCGAGCGGGCGTCGGCTGAAGCTGGCGACGTGTTCGTTCGCGGCCTGCGCGATCCGGCGACCACCTATAACGGACGCGACATCTTTACGGCCGAGGCGCGCAGCGTCGCGCCGCAGGATTTCCCGGCCGGCGGCGTTGCCGCGCTGGAAGTGTTCAAGTCGCAGACCGCCGATCAGATCGAAGGCAATCTCGCCGGGCTGATCAACGTGCGCTCGCGCCGGCCGTTCGATTTCGCCGGCCTCGAGATCGCCGGATCGGTCAATGCGACCTACGCCGACCTTGCCAAGGATTGGGCGTGGAACGGCAATTTGCTGGTGTCCGACCGGTGGAACGTCGGCGACGGCGGCGAAGTCGGCGCGTTGCTCAACGTCAGCTACACCGAGCTCACCTATAATGACAATATTCGTTTCAACAGCGGCGACTTTTTCGGGATCAATCCCGACCCCAACAACCCCGGCTCTTACTGCGACAATTTCGACGCCGGCTGCCTCGGCTTCCCGCCGCCGGGCAACGTCCCGGGCGTGACCGTGCGGGTTCCGGTCGGGGTCGGCCTGTTCCAGAATGACGGCACGCGCTGGCGCCCGTCGGCCAACGCCGCGCTGCAGTGGAAGGTCAATCCCGACCTCGAACTCTATGCCGACGGATTGTACCAGGGGTTCCGCCGCGAAGTGTCGGACCGGCAGCTGTTCGTGCCTTTGTTCGATTCAGCGTCGTACACCAACGTCGTCATCGGCGAGAGCGGCGACCTCTATGACTATCCGGCTAGCCTGATCTCACGAACGCGCTGCTGCGTTCCCGATGGTTTCCAGGCGGCGACTTACGAGAAGACCAACACCTACCAAGGCGCCTTCGGCGGCGTCTACGACACCGATCGGGTGCGCGTGGCCGTCGATCTGGCCCACACCAAAAGCCAGTTCGACCTGTCGATCTACAGCGTTGACTATCGGCTCAACGCCTCGCCGACGGTCAATGTCGAATTCGACGGCGGCGGCGACGGCGGTGCGCAATTCGATTTCACCGGGGTCGATGTGGGCGACATCAACAGTTACCTCTACCGCGGGTTCTTCGACCGTCACCTGACCGCCAAGGGCAATGACATCCAGGGTCGTCTCGACGTCACCTTCAAGAACATCGCAAGCTGGGTCCCGGCGATCGACATCGGCATGCGCTACAACGACCGCGACGCCGGCTTCACCAATGCCGAGCGCTATTCGACCCGGGGCGAAAACCAGCCGTGGGCCAATCTTCCGCTCGACTTCAACACCATCACTTGGCGCTTCCGCGACGACCAGCAGGGCCTAACCCAATTGGTCATGCCGAGCTACGACAGCATCCGCGGCTCGATCGACGAATTGCGCGTGATTGCCGGCTTTGCTCCGGGCCGGCCCGTGGCCGGTGCCGCCGATGACCGCAGCGGGCCATTCGACGACTATAACGCCAACGAGAAAGGCCTGACCGGCTATGGGCAGATCCGCTACAACTTCGACGCAGGCGCGATTCCGATCGACGGCGTGGTTGGCCTGCGCGCGATACGCACCAGCTTTCAGCTTGACGGCGTGGTCAACAACAATGGCGTGATTTCGCCGCTGACGATCAAGAACAATTACACCGATTATTTGCCCAACCTCAGCATCCGGGCGCATCTCTCGTCGCAATTGCAGGTTCGCGCGGCCTACACTGAAACGCGCAAGCGTCCGGACTTCGGCCAGCTCAACCCCGGCCTGCGGCTCGACCCGCCGCCGGGCCCGGGCCAGGTCCGCACCGGCAGCGGCGGCAACCCGTTCCTCAGACCGATCCTGTCGAACAATTACGACATGTCGCTGGAATATTATTTCTCGCGAAGTGGCTTTGCAGCGCTCGCTCTGTTCCGCCGCGACGTGTCGAACTTCATCGTCAATTTCGAAGCAATCCAGGACATCCCGGGCGTTGGACCAGTCCGGGTGTTCGGCCCGGCCAATACCAACAAGGGGAAGATCCAGGGCGCCGAAGCCCAGTTCCGCACCTTCTTGGACTTCGACGGCGTGCCGCAGTGGGCAAAAGGCTTCGGTACCGAGCTCAACGTGACCTACATCGACAACAGCCTCGATGCCCCGCCCAACTTCGTGGACCAGTCAGCCATCGCCTTCCCCGACGTGTCAAAGTGGAGTTACAACCTGGTCGGTTTCTACGAGCAGGGCCGCCTGACCGCGCGCGTCGCCTACAATTACCGCTCGAAATATGTGCAGTTCTACGAGAACCGCACCAACAGCGTCGCCGGCGAGTTCACCAAGGGCGTGTCGCGGCTCGACGCGTCGATCGGGTTCAACCTGACCGACAATCTGACGATTGCGGCCGACGTCTCGAACATCCTCGGCAAGCCGTTCCGCAACTTCCGCACGACCGAAGACGGCGTCGTCTTCCCGCGTGATGTGCGCTACGAGGAGCGGGTCTATTCGTTCGGAGTCCGCGCCCGCCTCGGCGGGGGACGGCCGCACAGCGCGGAGCCGGCTCCGGTCGTTCTTCCGCCACCGCCTCCGCCGGTGGTCGAGCCGGCCCCGGTGGTCGAGGAGCCCGCTCCGCCGCCGCCGCCTCCACCGAGCGGTGAGCGCGGTTGAGCCAAACCGTCTGCTAACAACACTTCAGTATAAATTGGGGCGGCCTGCCGGGGCCGCCCCTTTTTTATCGGTCTCGATCGCGCCTACGGGCGCAGGCTCGGTGCGATCTGGGGCTTGCCGTCCTTCCACCCTACCGGCGCGACATAGAGATAGCGCTGGTCCTCGAGCTTGCGGCAGCCGCTGCTCGCCGCCCACGCGTGGAAGGTGATGTAGCTCCGCCCGCCGGCCTCGAACACGCTCTGATGGCCGGGCCCGCTGAGGCAGCCGGCTTCCTGCTCCTTGAAGCTGTGCACGATCGGATTGTCGGGGCCGTCCTGGCACGGCCCGAGCGGGCCCGAGCAGATCGCATAGCCCATCGCGTAGGGCGACAGCCGGTCTTCGGCGTTCCAGCCGTAATAGCCGGCCGAATAGAGCAGCGTGTAGCCGGTCGGGGTGCGAACCATGGTCGGCGCTTCGACCACCCGCATCTCCCACTTCTGGTCGTCCTTCGAAATCTCGACCGCCGGGCCAACCACCGACAGACCGTCGGCGGCGAGCTCTTGGCCCCAGATGCCGGTGCCCTTGCGGATCCGGTTCCCGTCACTTTTGTAATAGATGTAGAGCTTGCCGTCGGCGTCGCGGAACGGGTTGGCGTCGATCGTCCCGCCTAGCTTGTACTGGCACACCAGGGGCTCGGCCGAAGTGTCGCGGAACGGGCCGCGCGGATCGCTGGCAACGGCGACGCCGATGCACTGGACATCGGTCTTGCGGTGGTTGGCGGTGTAATAGAGCAGCCAGCGGCTGCCGACCTTCATCACCTCGGGCGCCCAGGTGAAGCCCGGCTTCACCCACGGCGCGAGGATCGGCATTCCGTCGAGCAGGTTGGTCGGGCTGGCGGGGTCGCCGACCGGAGCCCAATGAATCAGGTCGCGCGACGCCAGCATCGGCAAGTTGATGCCGTCGTTGGTCGCATAAGCAATGAACTCGCCACCATTGTTGAGCACGAACGGGTCGGGGAAATTATGCGGGTAGACCGGGACGAACGACGGCTCGGCGAGCGCGCCGACCGAAATTCCGGCAAGCAACATTGCGGCAAGGCGGCGGCAATTACTCATGACTTGCATCGCAATATCCTCTCGATGCGGAACGCAAGCAGGCTAGCACAAGCGCTAGCCGATCGTGACCGCGGTATCGGTAAAGTGAAGGGGGACCGTCAGCAGCGCCCGAAACGCATTATAGCCGCCGCTGCCGGGATGAAAGGCGTGGAAGAATAGTTGCGGAGCGCCGTCGAGTCCCGGAGCGACCGAGGCATGGCCCGGCGCGGTCCATTCCCTGGTCGATTTGAGCAACGGTTCGGGCTGCTTGACGTACGGCCCAAGTGGATGGTCGGCGAGCGCGACGCCGATGCCATAGCCCGGGCTGGCGAAATCATTGCCGGCGTAGAACAGCCAGTAGCGGCCACGCTGGCGCGTCACGAACGGGCCTTCGATCAGATGCCCTTCCCACTCCTGGTCGTTGGCCAGGACCAACCTCGGCTCGCCGATCAGCGACAGGCCGTCGTCGGCCAGCTGCTGGCCCCAGGCCGGCGTGGTCAGCGCTGCGACGATAGTCGGGGCCTCGCCGTAATCGGTCAGCGCGCGCTTGACCCGCGCCCAATTGCTCAGCGCGGCGGCGATGAACGGCTGCATCAGGAAGAAGCGCTCCATCGGCCGGCGACGATTGGCCCAGGCGACTACGCCTGCAGCAAACGCCGCGGTGCGGCGGTCGGCCTCGCTTTCGAACAGCGCTTCGATCAGCTCGGGCTGCTGATGCAGCAGCGCCGCCAGCGGCCGCGGCCAGATGCCGTTGCTGTCGTCCTTCCACAACAGATAGCGGTCGCCATTGACGTCGATGAAGATGTGCGAATCGATCACTCCGCCGCTGAGCGAGCCGTTGGGCAAGCCGGTGGTGTTGACCGGCTGGCCGGTCAGCAGCGGCTGGCCGCTGTCGGTCCACGGACCGTCTGGGCTTCGGCTCTTGGCGAGGCCGATGGCGAGCGCGTTGGATTGCTGGCGGGCGGTGAAGCAGATCCAATATTCATCTCCCACCCGGGCCATTTCCGGCGCCCAGAAATCGGCCACCCGGCGGCCCGTGGCGGTCCACTCCGGCTGGTGCCCCTGGGGAAATACAAAGCCGCGATGGTGCCATAGTTCGAGATCGTCCGAAAAAAGGATCGGGAACGCGTTGGGCGCGTCGTTCGAGGTTGCCACGAGGTAATAGCCGGTGTCGGTCTTGAGCACCGCCGGGTCGCCGTAACCGCACAGGATCTGCGGCGAGATATTGTCGACCAGCAAAGGCCGCCAGTGCGTGCTGCTCGCCGGATATTCGTCGGCGCCCGCGGCGATGTGCGGCTGGCGCGTGCCGAAGTCGCGATTGAGCTTCTGATAGAAGTCCGAATAATGCTGTTGGTCGGTACCGGCGATGCAATAGATCCGGCGGGTTCCATCGGAGGCGCGCACGTCAAGTTCCACGCCGTCGCCATGCTCGGCGGCATCGATTTGGAATGACAGTGAATTTTGCTTGGTCATCGCACCGCCGGTTAGGTGGGTCGATAACCGAAGAGAAGCTCTTTCGGGTCCAGCCTTCGCCCCTTATGGTCGCGCGATGCACGCCACGCCGCTCAAGCTGATTTCAACCGCTTTGCTGGCGCTGGCGGGCTGTGCGCCGCTCGGCTTGGCCGGGACCCCGACGACCTTCACCAATCCAGTGCTCGATGCCGACTTCCCCGATCCCGCGGTGATCAAGGCGCCGGACGGTTTCTATTACGCTTATGCGACCCAGACCAAGCGCGGCGACCAATGGATCAACATCCAGGCCGCGCGCTCGGCCGACCTGGTCAGCTGGCAGCCGATCGGCGACGCGCTTCCGACCAAACCCGGCTGGGCATCGAAGACCCAGGATTTCTGGGCGCCGCACGTGATCCGCCACGGCGACACCTATTTCATGTATTTTTCGGCCAAGCCCGACGCATCGCTGAGCAATGACAAGCGCGGCCTGTGCCTCGGGGTCGCCACCGCCGGCGGCCCGCTCGGTCCGTTCACCGACAAGGGCACGCCGCTCCACTGCGGCGACGGCTTCGTCAACATCGACCCGATGGCGTTCGATGACCCGGCGACCGGCAAACCGTTGCTGTACTGGGGTTCGGGCTTCCAGCCGATCAAGGTCCAGGAACTTGGCCGCGACCGGATGTCGTTCGCCCCGGGCAGCTCGCCGGCGAACCTCATCCCGGTGATCAAGGACGACCCGGCGCAATATCGCCAATTGGTCGAAGGCGCCTGGGTAATGCAGCACGACGGTTGGTATTACCTGTTTTACTCGGGCAATAATTGCTGCGGCAAGGACGCCCATTATGCGGTGTTGGTGGCGCGCTCGCGCAATGCCGCGGGGCCGTTCGAAACGCGCGGCCCCGACCCGGTCGTGCTCGCCGCGCGCGGCAAGTGGGTCGCGCCGGGACACAATGCGGTCATCCGCGACGCCCGCGGCGACGACTGGCTGGTCTATCACTCTGTCGATGCGCAGCGGCCGCGGACCGTGCCGAGCGACGAGATCAACACCCGCCGGATCCTTTTGATCGACCGCATCAAATGGCGCGACGGCTGGCCAAGCATCGCCGGCGACGGCCCATCGACCGAGCCGCAGATGCGGCCGGCGACGCGCTGACCGCGGCGACCCGGACCATGGCCCTGCCCCCGATCCTGTCGCACCTTCGCCTGCCGATCATCGGCGCGCCATTGTTCATTGTGTCCAATCCCGCGCTGGTAATCGCGCAGTGCACCGCCGGGATCGTCGGCAGCTTCCCGGCCTTGAATGCGCGGCCGGCCGAAATGCTCGACGAGTGGCTGCACCAGATCACCGAGGCGCTGGCGGCCCACGATCGGGCCAATCCCGACGCGCCGGCGGCACCGTTTGCGGTCAACCAGATCGTTCACCGCTCCAACGACCGGCTCGAGCATGACATGGCGGTGTGCGCCAAATGGAAGGTGCCGGTCGTGATCTCGTCACTGGGCGCGCGGACCGAGCTCAATGATGCGGTCCACAGCTGGGGCGGGATCACGCTGCACGACATCATCGACGACCGCTTTGCCAGGAAGGCGGTCGAAAAAGGCGCCGACGGGCTGATCGCGGTCGCCGCCGGCGCCGGCGGCCACGCCGGGCGCTGGTCGCCGTTCG
>JBDTRT010000138.1:0-14348 GCA_039931595.1 Sphingomicrobium sp. | reverse complement strand
AGGGGATTCCAGCGGCCTCCGGAGGAGCCGGGCAACAGAATCCTCCGGACTTTTTTTATTTGTCGCCGCGGCCACTCAGTTGACTGGGCCGACCACGATAGCGCTGAGCCGGGCAACCGAATCCCCTGGACCTCACCCGCCATTGGAAGATTGGTCGAAGCCGGCTTGCAAGCTGCTCGCAGGCGTCGCATTCGGGCCGCTCATCTGTGGGGGATTTTGCAATGACGATCTGTCGTTTTTCCGTGCTGCTGCTGGCCGCCTGCGCGTCGAGCGCGCTGACCGCCGCACCGGTGGCCAAGGACCAATTGCTGGTCCAGCCGCCCAGCGCGAGCCATTATGTGGTGGTATCGGCCGCGGGCAAGCACGGCGACCAATGGGCCTGGACCCAGCCCGACGGCACACTTGCGAGCCGCTATTCGCAGTCGCTGCGCGGCTGGATCACCGAGACCGATGAAGTGATGGCGCTCGGCCCCGATGGCCTGCCGACGAAGATCGTGATCCGCGGCGTTTCCCCCAATGGTGACGCCGCCGAAAACTTCGCGGTGAGCGACGGCAAGGCGCGCTGGACGAGCACCGCCGACAGCGGCGAAGTGGCCGCCGCGCCCGGCTTCTACCTCGCCACCGGCGGCACCAACATGGCCAATATCCCGCTGGTCGCGGCGCTGGTCAAAGCTGGGCCGGCCGGGCTGGCGCTCTACCCGAGCGGCCGCGCGTCGCTCGACAAGGCCGGCACGCTGAGCGTCACTGGTCCCGACGGGCCGAAGACCGTCCAGCTCGCCTGGCTGCGCGGCGTGCTGCCGTCGCCGTCGCCGATCTGGCTCGATTCCGACGGGCACTATTTCGCCGAGGTCGGCGCGATTTCGACCATGCCCGCGGGCTATGAGCGCAATTTGAAAGCGATGAACGACTTCCAGGATGTCGCAACCGCCAACGCCGTGCGCGATATCGCCCATCGTTTCCTCACGCCCGCAGCCAAGGCGCCGGTGCTGTTCGACCACGTCCGGCTGTTCGATGCCGACAAGGGCGTCTTCGTCGATAATCAGGCGGTGCTGTCGCAGGACGGCAGGATCGCCGCGATCGGTGCCGCCGGGTCGATCAAGGCGCCGGCCGGTGCAGTGGTCATCGAAGGGCAGGGCAAGACGCTCGTCCCGGGGCTGTGGGACAGCCATCTGCACATCGGCGACGACTGGAACGTGCTGATGAACATGGCCACCGGGATCACCAGTTTCCGCAGCCCGGGGACCGAGATCGATCGCGCGGTCGACGCGACCAAGCGGTGGCGGTCGCACGACCTGTTGATGGGCGAGCCGTTCATTTCGCAGATCATCGACCGCAAGGATCCGCTGGCGGCGCAGGGCGCGGAAATCGTCTCGAGCGAGGCCGAGGCGATCGCGGCCGTCCACAAGATCCATGACGCCGGGCTGTGGGGCGTGAAATTCTACACCTCGATGAATCCGGCGTGGATCGCACCGGCGGCGGCCGAGGCCCACCGGCTCGGGATGCACGTCCACGGCCATGTGCCCGCCGGCATGCGCCCGTGGGATGCGGTCAAGGCCGGTTATGACGAGATCACGCACATCAACTTCGTCGCCATGCAGGCGATGCCGCAGGCGGTGGTCGACAAGGCCAACACCGCGGCGCGGCTCGAAGGACCGGCGAAATATTTCAAGGATGTCGACCTGAATGGTATGGTGATGCGCCCGTTCATCGCCGACCTTGCCAAGCGTCACACGATCGTCGACCCGACCCTGGTGACGTTCGAAGCGTCGTTCATTTCGGACGGCGGCGTGCCGGCCGACGCCTACGCCTCGTACATGGGGATATTGTCGCCGGTCTATGACCGGTCGTTCAAGGCCGGCGGCTACCCGGTGATCGCGGGTTATACCCGCGATGATTACCGCAAGAGCTGGGCCAAGCTGGTCGAGTTGGTCGGCGCGCTGCACAAGGCGGGCGTGACGATCGTCGCCGGCACCGACGGCCAGGGGATCGAGCTGGTGCGCGAGATCGAGCTCTACAAGACCGCGGGGTTCACTCCCGCCGAAGCGCTCCAGTCGGCGACGATCGTGCCGGCGCGGATGGTCGGCGCGGACCGGCGCACCGGATCGATCGCGGTCGGCAAGGAAGCCGACATGGTGCTGGTCGACGGCGACGTGGCGACCGATCTCGGCGCGCTTCGCCGGGTCGTGACCGTGGTCAGCGACGGCTATCTGATGGACGGCGATGCGCTGCGCAAGGCGGCGGGGTTCAGCGGCCGGCCCAAATAGGCCTTGCCGAAATGACTCCGTAGCCCGCCGCGCGTATACCGCTCCCGAAGGGGGGCGTATGGGCGTGTGGGGAAAGTTGCTGATCGCGGCGGCGGCGCCGCTGCTGCTTGCGGGCTGCCTGTGGACTCCGGGCAAGTTCACATCGGAGCTGGCGCTGCGCAAGGGCGGCGCGTTCGTGCTCGATTACCGCGGCGAAATCATCTTCCAGGTGCCGGACGACAAGGGCGAGCAGCCACCGGCTCCGTGGAATGACTCGATGGCGCAATGCGTTGTCGGAGGAGCGCCGGAATTGCACGTCGGCACAGTCACGACCGCGCCGGCCACGGATGACGCCGACGCGCCGAAAAAGCGCAGCTGCAGCGCCGGCGAAATCGCGACAGTCAAGGAGCTCTATCGGCAACAGGGGGTCGACCAGGCGGAACGGACTCGCAAGCAGGCCGATGAAATGGCCAAGATGTTCGGCCTGCCCGGCGCCGACGACGAGTCCAACCGCCGCTTCGCCGCGAGCCTAATGAAATACAAAGGCTGGCGCTCGGTCGCCTACCGCGGGAAGGGCGTGTTCGACGTCGATTATCATTTCGAAGGGCGCGCCGACCAGGATTACGCCTTCCCGATGATGCCCGATTCCAACCTGGTCATGCCGTTCGTGGCGATCCGCCGACGCAGCGACGGAGCGGTTCTGGTGACGGCGCCGGCGTTGACCGGCGGCTCGGGGCCGTTTGGCGCACGCGCGCTGGCGATGGGCCTGCCCAACTCCGAACAGGGCCCCAAGTCGCTCGCCGAAGGGCGCTTCACGATCACCACCGACGGCGACATATTGACCAACAATAGTGAGGACGGGCCGGTCACCGCGGGCGGCGGCAAACGGGTCGTGTGGGTCGTCGGGCCGGGGTCGCAGCGGATCCCCGAGATGCTCGTCCGGCTCTAGGCCAAAACGACTAGGGGCGGCGTTTCAGCTCGTCGCGGATCTCGGTCAGGAGATCGACCTCGCTCGGCCCGGCCGGTGCGTCGGGCTGCTTGCGCGGCATGCGATTGGCCGCATGCACGAGCAAAAAGATCAGGAACGCGAGGATCAGGAAGTTGATCAGGACGGTGACGAACTGGCCCCAGCCGAGCACCGCGACGCCGGCCTTCTTAAGTTCGACATAGCTCGTCGCATTGCCGTGGAAGTCGCTCGGGATGGGCCCCAGCAGCGTGAAATAATTGGAGAAATCGAGCCCGCCGAACGCAGCCCCGACGATCGGCATGATGACGTCGCCGGTCAGGCTGGTGGTGATGGTCGCAAAGGCGGCGCCGATGATCACGGCGACGGCGAGGTCGAGGACATTGCCCCGGGCGATGAACGAGCGGAATTCACCGAACATTGGATTTCCCTTCCTCTTCCATGGCGCGCTGAAGCTGTCGCAGCTTGCGCTCATCCTCGGCGCGCCGGGCATATTGATCCGTAAAGGCGCTGTGGAACCGAGCGATCGTCACATCCGCGTCGCGCGCCGCATCGGCGCTCGATTTGCCCCGGCTGCGGTCGAGCGCGATGATCGCCCGCCGCATCGCTGCGATCTCTCCGGCGCAGTCGGACGCCAGCTTGGTCGCGAATTGGCTGTCGCCGAGGTGGTGCTCATTGGCCGAGCGATGGGCGGCGAAGCCACAGGTGGTGAGCGCCAGATTGGCGTCGTCGAAAGCGACCATTTGCGCCGCGATGACCAGGACAAGGCTGAGGATCGGCTCGACTCCGTAACAATCGCCGATGAGCTTAGCTTGATTGCATTCGATTGAAAGCGGGGCCGCGCCGCTCTACCTATCCACCCACGATCCGTGATTAGGGGATGTATCACATGACCGCACTTCGCCGTTTCGGTTTGCTAGCACCGCTGGCCGCATTCAGCCTCGCCGGCTGTGGGCTCAACAGCGTCCCCACCGCCGAAGAAAACGTCAACGCCAAATGGGGCCAGGTGCAGAGCGAATATCAGCGCCGCGCCGACCTCATCCCCAATCTGGTCGAGACCGTGAAGGGCTATGCCAAGCAGGAAAGCAGCGTGCTCATCGCCGTCACCCAGGCCCGCGCCGACGCCGGCCGGGTCACGCTCAGCGCAAGCGACCTCGACGATCCGGCCAAGGTCCGCGCGTTCAACGACGCGCAGGGGCGGCTGACCCAGGCGATCATTCCGCTGCAGCGGCTGCAGGAGGCCTATCCCGACCTCAAGTCCAACGCCAACTTCCTCACCCTGCAGAGCCAGATCGAGGGCACCGAGAACAGCATCTTGGTCGCGCGCAAGGATTATAACGAGGCGGTGCAGGCCTATAACACGCGCATCCGGACCTTCCCCGACGCGATCGGCGCCAAGATCTTCTACGGCGCCAAGCCCAAGGTCCCGTTCGAGGCCGCGGCCGGAGCGCAATCCGCGCCCAAGGTCGACTTCAACACGACCGGTTGACGTGAAGAAGCCGCTGGCGGTCCTGTGGCTGGCGCTGTTCGCGCTGGCCACCCCGGCGTCCGCGCAGACTTTTCCCAAGCTGACCGGCCGGGTGGTCGACCAGGCGCATCTGCTGCAGCCCGACCAGGCCCAGGCCCTGACCGCCAAGTCCGACGCACTTGAGAAACAGACCGGGCGCCAGTTCGTGATCGCCACGGTCAACAGCCTCGAAGGGCGACCGATCGAGGATTACGGCTATCGGCTCGGGCGGACCTGGGGGATTGGCCAGAAAGGCAAGGACGACGGCGTCATCCTGCTGGTTGCGCCCAACGAGCATAAGGTGCGGATCGAAACCGGTTATGGCGCGCGCGTGTTCCTGACCGACGCACTGTCGAGCGTCATCATCCGCGAATCGATCCTGCCCAGGTTCAAGGCCGGCGACTATCCGGGTGGGATCAGCGCCGGCGCCGACCAGGTGATCAAGACCATGGGCATGTCGCCAGCCGACGCCCAGCGCCAGGCGGCCGACGCCGCCAAGGTCGAACAGACGCAGGCCATCGCCGGGTCTGGGGTGATCCCCGGGATCTTCTGGCTGATGATCGCGGCATTCGTGCTGCTGTCGATGTTCCGCCGCGCGGCCGGGCGGCGCTATCGCACCAGCCGCGGCGGGATCAGCCCGTGGGTCGTGCTGTGGGGACTGAACGAGTTGAGCCGCGGGTCACGCGGCGGCGGCTGGGGCGGCGGTTCCGGCTGGGGCGGAGGCGGCGGCTTTGGCGGCGGCGGCGGCTTTTCCGGCGGCGGCGGATCGTTCGGCGGCGGCGGGGCATCGGGCGGATGGTAATGCAGCGGCTCAGCGAAGCGGATCACGCCAAGGTCCGTGCAGCAATCGCCGCCGCCGAGAGCGAGAGCGACGGCGAGATTGTCGCGGTTGCGACCGAACTCAGCGATTCCTATCACGATGTTGCGCTGCACTGGGCGGTGCTGGTGCTGATCGCGGTGCTGGCGTGGGCGGCGGCTTTCCCGTCTTCTCTCGAATGGTGGCGCGACCTGCTGCTCGGCGGATGGCGGCCCGAGCCGACCCTGCGCGAGTTGCTGACTTTCCTGATGGTGCTGGCGGTGCTCAAGTTCACCGCGGTGCTGCTGATCCTGCGCTACTTGCCGCTGCGGCTGGCGCTGACGCCTGGCGCGACCAAGCAGCGCCGCGTTCGCCGGCGCGCGGTGACGGTGTTCAAGGCCGCGGCCGAGCGGCGCACGGTCGGGCGCACCGGCATCCTCATCTATCTGTCGATGGGCGAGCGCAGGGCCGAGATCGTGGCCGACGAAGCGATCCTTGAGGTTACCGACGGCAGCACCTGGGGCGAGGCGATGGCGGCCTTGCTGGTCGAGGTCCGCACCGGACGCCCGGCCGACGGGCTGGTTGCCGCGATCGGTCAGGTCGGCGCGGTACTCAAGCAGCATTTCCCGCACTCGGCGACCGACACCAACGAAATCCCGGACAAGCTGATCGAGCTGTGAGCGAACCGGCGACGATCCGCCCGACCGACCCGCTGGAAGTGATGTGGGAAGGCAAGTTCATCCGCGCGTTGAGGCGCGGCAAATGGGAATTTGTCGGCCGTGCCAATGACGTCCGCGCGGTCGTCATTCTCGCCGAACATGACGGCCACATGATCCTGGTCGACCAGCCGCGAATGCCGCTTGGCCGGCGCTGCCTCGAGCTGCCCGCCGGGCTGGTCGGGGACGAAGACCCCAAAGCCACGGTTGAGGGCACCGCAGTCAAGGAATTGGAGGAGGAAACCGGCTTCACCGCGGATCGGATCGAGCGACTCGGCGACTTCTACGCCTCGCCCGGGATGCTGTCCGAAAGCTTCACTCTGGTGCGGGCCCATGGCGTGACCCGGGTCGGGGAGGGCGGTGGCACCCATGACGAGGACATCGTGGTCCATCTGGTGGCGCGCGATGGAATCGCGTCATTCGTTGAAGAGATGCGCGCAAAGGGCTTCGGGATCGACGTCAAGCTGCTGCTATTCCTGAACTATTGAATCGCGGCCAGTCGTTCCGTCCGCCGCATTGCCATACTGCCGTTCGTCGAACGCTGACTTGCGGCGGGCGCGCAGAGGACGCTACCGGGCCTAATTCACACCCAGAGACATTTGCGGGGGAATCATCGATGAAGTGTTTGTTGTTGGCCGGAAGCGCGATTGCGTTGGCCGGATGCGCGGCCGGGCAGCCTTATACCGGCGTTGAGGCGGGGCCGACCGCCGTGTCGGAGGTTAATGCACCCGTGATCGCGGTTCCCGACAACGTCCTGCTCGCCGACTGGACCGGCCCCTATGACGGCGTTCCGCCGTGGGACCAGGTCAAGCCCGAGCAGTTTCCGCAGGCGATCCAGTTCGCGATCGACGAGCAGCGGCGCGAGTTTGCGGCGATCGCCAACAACCCCGAACCGCCGACCTTCGGCAACACCATCGAAGCGTCGGAAAAACCCGGCCAGCGGCTCGGCCGGGTGCTGTCGATCTTCGGTGTGATGACCAGCAATATGGCGACCCCGGCTTACCAGGCGCTGGACAAGGAATGGCAGCCCAAGCTGTCGGCCGCGTACGACGAGATCACGCTCGATCCGAAGCTGTTTCAGCGGGTCGAGGCGGTTTACGATGCGCGCGACACGCTCGGCCTCGACGCGGTCCAGATGCGGCTGCTGACGCGGACCTATGAGAGCTTCGTGCGCAACGGCGCCAAGCTCGACCAGCAGCAGAAAGCCCAGCTGAGCACGATCAACCAGACCCTCGCGTCGGAATTCTCCGAATTCAATTCGCGCCTGCTGGCCGACGAAACCACCGTCACCACGGCCACTGCGGCGGAGATGAAGGGCGTCGCCCAGGACGTCAAAGACGCCGCCGCGGCGACCGCCAAGGACAAGGGCCTGCCGGTCGGCACGTTCGCCATCCGCAACACCCGCTCTGCAGTCGAGCCGGTGCTGACCTTCGGCGCCGATCGCGGCCTGCGCCAGCGGGTGTGGCAGGCGTTCGTCAATCGCGGCGACAATGGCGATGCCAACGACACCAACGCGACCCTTGCCAGGATCGTCAAGCTGCGCGCCGACCGGGCCAAGCTGCTCGGCTATGCGAGCCACGCCAATTGGCGGATGCAGGACACCATGGCCAAGACGCCCGAGCGCGCGATGGAGCTGATGCAGCGGGTGTGGCCGGCGGCGGTCGCGCGAGTCCACGAGGAAGTCGCCGACATGACTAAGCTCGCTCGCAAGCAGGGCTTCAAGGGCCAGATCGAGCCGTGGGATTACCGTTATTACCAGGAGAAGGTGCGCAAGGACCGCTTCGACCTGTCGGAAGAAGAGACCAAGCCCTATTTCGAGCTGTCGAACCTGGTCAAGGGCATGTTCTGGTCGGCCGGCCAGCTGTATGATTTGCAGTTCAAGGAAAACACCGGCGCGGTGCCGACCTTCGACCCCGACGTCCGTACGTTCGAAGTTACCGACGGCAAAAGCGGCAAGGTGGTCGGCCTCTATTACCTCGACACCTACGGCCGCGAAGGCAAAAGGTCGGGGGCGTGGATGACCACCTATCGCAGCCGCGCACGCCTGCTCAACGACAATATCGTGCTGGCGTCGAACAACAATAATTTCACCAAGCCGTCGCCCGGCCAGCCGGTGCTGGTCAGCCTCGACGATGCGTCGACCCTGTTCCACGAGTTCGGCCATGCGATCAATTATCTGCTGATCGACGTCAAATATCCGTCGCTCGGCGGCTTGCAGCGCGACTTCGTCGAGTACCCCAGCCAGGTCAACGAGAACTGGCTGCTGACCCGCCAGGTGCTCGACCGCTTCGCCCTCCACTACAAGACCGGCAAGCCGATGCCGGCGGCGCTGGTCGACAAGATCAAGAAGGCCGAGAAGTTCAACCAGGGGTTTGCGACGGTCGAATATCTGTCGTCGGCGCTGGTCGACATGAAGCTCCATTTGCTGCCCGACGGCGTGGTCGATCCCGACGCGTTTGAGAAAAAAACGCTGGCCGAGCTCGGCATGCCGCGTGAAATGGTCATGCGCCACCGGCTGCCGCAATTCGGGCATCTGTTCTCGTCCGATTCCTATTCGGCCGGATATTATTCGTATCTGTGGTCGGAAGTGATGGACGCCGACACCTGGGCGGCGTTCGAGGAAGCGGGCAATCCATTCGACCGCAAGATTTCGGACGCGTTCCGCAAGTATCTGCTGTCGACCGGCAATGAGACCGACCGCGCCGAAGCCTATCGCGCGTTCCGCGGCCGCGATCCCGATGTTTCGGCTTTGCTCAAGCGGCGCGGCTTCCCGACCAACTAAGCGTGAACCGGGCGGGTCACGGCGCGTTCAAGCGCCATGGCCCGCCTGATCCATCTGTCCGACCTGCATTTTGGTGCGCACGATCCGCGGCTGGTCGCGGCGGTCGAGCAGCGCGTTGACGAGGAACGGCCCGACTTGGTGGTGATCAGCGGTGATTTCACCCAGCGCGCCAAGACCGAGCAATTCCAGGAAGCGTGCCAGTTCCTCGATCGGCTGCGCGACGCCGGCCATGACGTGCTCGGCGTGCCGGGCAACCACGACGTGCCGCTGTACGATGTGCTGCGCCGTTTCCTGTCGCCGCTGACCCGCTACAAGCGCTACATCGACGACGAATTGTGCCCGTTTCAACAATTGCCCGACGCGGCGGTGCTGGGCATCAACACGGCTCGTTCGCTGACCTTCAAGAACGGCCATGTCAGCCACGAGCAGATGCAGCTCATCCGCGACAGCTTCGCCGGGACCGATCCGCACCAGCCGCGGATCCTCGTCACCCATCATCCGCTGTTCGCACTGCCGATCGGCAACGGGCCCGAGCTCGGCCATCTGATGGACGATCAGCAAAGCGCGCTCGGGGCGATCGCCGAAGCCGGGGTCGACCTGCTGCTCGCCGGGCACAACCACCGCGCCTCGGTCAATGACGCGACCAAGCTGGTCAAGGGCGCCGGCAAGAGCCTGGTGATCCAGGCCGGCACCGCCACCTCGACCCGCACCCGCGACGAAATGCAGAGCTTTAACCGGATCGAAATCGACCAAAGCGGGTGCCGCGTGACCATCATCCGCTGGGACGGCGCGGCGTTCGTGACCGGTGACAGCGAACAGTTCGAACGCCACGGCGACCAATGGGAATTGGCAAGCGGCGAAAGGGTCGAGCAGGCGCCGTTACAATAGCCCGGTAAATTGTGCTGGCCGGCACGCTTGCCGCGACCGCTCGCGCTCGCGTAGGGCGCGGGTAATGGACGCCACTTTCGACCTCGATGATTTCGTGCACCGCGTGCTGGCCGAGGATTTGGGCGCGGGCGGCGACGTGACTTCGGCCGCAACAATCGCTCCGGACGCCCAATTTGTTGCAAGCATCAATTGCCGACAGTCAATTGTTGTAGCTGGCCTGGACGTCGCCGCGGCCTTCTTCCGGGCGCTCGATCCGCACGTAAAAATCGAGCAATCTGTGAGCGATGGCGTTTATGTCGGAGCGCGCACCGTGCTCATGCGACTGGACGGCAACGCGCGCGCCATGCTCTCCGCCGAACGATCAGCGCTCAATACGCTGCAACATCTTTCGGGCATCGCCACGCTGACCCGGCGCTATGTCGATGCCATCGCCGGCACCGGCGCAACCCTGCTCGATACGCGCAAGACCATCCCCGGCCTGCGCGCCCTCGACAAATATGCGGCGCGGATGGGCGGCGCCGAAAATCACCGGATGCGGCTCGATGACGGGATACTGATCAAAGACAATCACGTCGCGGTGTGCGGCGGGGTGGCGCCAGCGGTGCGCGCCGCCAAGGCCGCCAAGGTCGGCCTGCCGGTCCAGGTCGAGGTCGACCGGCTGGACCAGATCGAGCCCGCGCTCGCCGCCGGCGCGGACCGCTTGTTGCTCGACAATATGGCGCCAGACATTTTGCGCGAGGCGGTCGCCGAAGTTGCCGGGCGGGTGCCGCTGGAAGCGTCGGGCGGGGTCAATCTCGACACCATCCGCGCGATCGCTGAGACCGGCGTCGATTACATTTCGGTCGGCCGCATTACCCAATCCGCGCCGGCGGTCGATATCGGCCTCGATTATACGCTGGTCGATCGCTCGGAGTAGCAAACCGGCACAACATGGATTTATTTCGCATCTGCCGCGTTCCAATATTATAGGACGCGCCAAGGCACAGGAGAATATCGTTGTTCAAGGGGATCAAACCCATCCTCTACGGCGGCCGTGAGGTGTGGCCGCTGATCGAAGGCGGCAAGGGCGTCAGTGCGACCAATCACATGAGCTCGGGCGCGTGGGCGGCGGCCGGCGGAGTGGGCACCGTGTCCGCGGTCAACGCCGACAGCTACGACCCGTCGGGGCGGATCATCCCCCAGGTCTATAAGGCGCTGACCCGGCGCGAACGCCACGAGGAGCTGGTCCAATACGCCATCGACGGCGCCGTGGCGCAGGTCGAGCGCGCTTATGAGATCGCCGGCGGCCACGGCGCGATCAACATCAACGTGCTGTGGGAAATGGGCGGCGCGCAGCGCGTTCTGCAAGGCGTGCTCGAGCGCACCAGGGGGATGGTTACCGGAGTCACCTGCGGCGCCGGAATGCCCTATAAATTGAGCGAGATCGCCGCCTCCTACGGCGTCAATTATCTGCCGATCATCAGCTCGGCGCGCGCCTTCCGGGCCTTGTGGAAGCGGGCCTATTCGAAGGCCGCCGAATGGCTCGCCGCGGTGGTCTACGAAGATCCGTGGCTGGCCGGTGGCCACAATGGCCTGAGCAACGCCGAGGATCCGCGCAAGCCGCAGGACCCGTACCCGCGGGTCGCCGATCTGCGCGCGACGATGCGCGAAGGCGGCATCGCCGACAGCGTCCCGATCGTCATGGCCGGCGGCGTCTGGCGGCTCGACGAATGGGACAATTGGATCGACAATCCCGAGCTCGGCCAGATCGCCTTCCAGTTCGGAACGCGGCCGCTGCTGACCCAGGAAAGCCCGATCCCGCCCGAGTGGAAGGCGCGGCTGATGACGCTCGAAGAGGGCGACATCCTGCTCCACCGTTTCTCGCCGACCGGCTTCTACTCGTCGGCGGTGCGCAACGCCTTTCTGCGCAACCTCGAGGAGCGTTCGCACCGCCAGATCGCGTTCACCAAGGAACCGCTCGGCGACCATGCATTCGAACTCGACGTCGGTCTCGCCGGAAAGCGCCATTATTGGGTCACCAAGGGCGATTTGCAGCACGCCCGCGAATGGTTCGCGGCGGGCTTCACCGAAGCGCTCAAGACCCCCGATGAAACGCTGGTGTTCGTCACGCCCGGCGAAAAAGTGCACATCCGCCACGACCAGGCCGAGTGCATGGGGTGCCTGTCGCAATGCGGCTTCTCGTCGTGGGCAGACAGTGAGAAGAACACCACCGGGCGCTTGGCCGATCCGCGCAGCTTCTGCATCCAAAAGACCCTGCAGGAGATCGCCCATGGCGGTCCGACCGAGGAGAATCTGATGTTCGCCGGCCACTCGGCGTTCCGCTTCAAGAACGACCCGTTCTACTCCAACGGCTTCGTACCGACGGTCAAGCAACTGGTCGACCGCATCCTGACCGGCGCGTGATGCGAGCGCTTGCGGCGGCCGCGCTAGTGATGCTCGCAGCGTTGGTCGGGCCGACTTTCCCCGCCAGCGCGCAGGACAAGACCCCGCCTTACTGGGCGTCGATCGCCAGTGGCGAGGCGATGATGCGCACCGGGCCGGGCCGCAACTATCCGGGGACCTGGCTGTACAAGCGCCGCGACCTGCCGGTGCGGGTGGTCAAGACCTACCCCAATTGGCGGATGATCGAGGATCCCGACGGGACCAAGGGCTGGATGCTGGTGACGCTATTGAGCGACCAGCGCACGGCAATCGTCAGGCCCGGCCAGCCGCGGCCGATCTACCTCGAAGCGTCGGAAGCCAGCCGAATGCGCTACCGCGTCGAGCCCGGCGTCGTCGGCCGCATCGAGCACTGCGCTAACGGCTGGTGCCGTTTCACGATCGGCAAGCGCGCCGGCTACGTCCGCACCACCGACGTGTGGGGCGTCGGCGACAATGAGACGGTCAACTGATCTGGCAGCGCGACCCGCGCGCCGCCGGACAGCCGCGCTAATTACATCGTCAGCGGAACGTAGGCGGTACGCTTGACGGTCAGCTTCTCGCCCTTGTCGCTGGTGGTTTCGCCCGACTGGCCCTCGGCGACCATCGGATCGGTCCAGCACACTTCGCCGTCCTTGGTCATCGCGCTGGTGAAGCAGGCCTTGCCGTCCTTCATCACCGCGGTGCCGTGATCGATATGCTCCTTGCCCGCCACGGTGATATACTTGCCGGTCGCGTCGACCGATTCCTGCATCGCCTTGTGGGTCTTGTTGTCGGTGAATTCCCATGTGGTCCCGTTGATCGAGGCGAGCGCGGTGCCGGTGGCGGCAGCGTTGGTATCGGCCATATTGGCGTCGGTCGCGACGTTGGTTTCCATCGCCATGTTGGCGTCGTTGGCGGGCTCTGCGGCCGGTTCCTGACGCGAGCAGCCAGCCAGCGCGGCCATCGCCGCAACCATGATAAATTTATTCATAAGCCTTCTCCCCTGTTGGTCGCGGTGGCGTATCAGGGTTCGCGAACGCTGGCGAATCCGCCATCATGACGCTGGTTGTTGAACAAGGAGGATGCGATGAGCCTGATCCAAGCCGCCGCCGCGGCATCTTTGTTGGCCGCTGCCGGCGCCGCCGCGCAAGCGCCGCAACGCCCGACGGTCGAGCATTTCGGCAAGCCAATGGTGGGCGAGACACGGCTGCCGTTTTCGGAAGCGGTGCGGGTCGGGGACACGCTCTATCTATCGGGCCAGATCGGGATCGGCGCGGAAGGCAAATTGCCGGCCGGGATCGACGCCCAGACCAAGCAGGCAATGGATAATATCGGTGGCGTGCTCAAAGCGCGCGGCCTGGGCTTCGGCGACGTCGTCAAATGCACCGTGATGCTCGACAATATGGCCGATTGGCCGGCGTTCAATAAAGTCTATGTGACCTATTTCCCCGACGGCAAGTTCCCCGCTCGCAGCGCGTTCGGAGCGGATGGACTAGCGCTGGGCGCACTGCTCGAGATCGAATGCATGGCCTATGCGGGGAAGAAGTAGCTAAACCAGCTCGACCGCAACCGCGGTGGCTTCGCCGCCGCCGATGCACAGGCTGGCGACGCCGCGCTTGAGGCCCTTTTGCTTGAGCGCGTTGACCAGGGTGACGAGGATGCGGGTGCCGCTGGCGCCGATCGGGTGGCCTAAGGCGGTCGCGCCGCCGTGGACGTTGATCTTGTTGTGCGGGATGCCGAGGTCCTTCATCGCGAACATCGCGACGCAGGCGAACGCCTCGTTGACCTCGAACAGATCGACGTCGCCGACCTTCCAGCCGGCCTTGGCCAGAAGCTTGTTGATCGCGCCGATTGGGGCAATCGTGAACTCGGACGGTTCCTGGGCGTGGGCGGCGGTGGCGACGATCCGCGCGATCGGCGTCAGGCCGGCGGCCTTGGCGGTCGATTCGCGGCTGAGCACGACCGCGGCGGCGCCGTCGGAGATCGACGACGAAGTGGCGGCGGTGATCGTCCCTTCCTTGGCGAAGGCGGGCTTCAACTGCGGGATCTTGT
>JBDTRT010000137.1:0-34755 GCA_039931595.1 Sphingomicrobium sp. | reverse complement strand
GGCGCCTGCCCGATCCGGTGACGGCGATGGCCTCGGGCTGGATGCGCATCCGCCAGCGCGCCCGCCAGCGCAATGTCGAGCTGCCGCTGATCATCTCCGACCACGCCGATTGGGACGAACTGACCCAGACCATCCGCGACGTCGCGCCCAAGGAAGTATGGATCACCCACGGCCGCGAGGACGCGCTCAAACACTGGTGCATGACCCACCAGATCAAGGCGCGCGAACTAAATTTGGTCGGCTATGAGGATGAAGACGACTAGGCGGTGTTGGCAACCTTGCGCAGCGCTTCCTGGGCCCGTTCGCGGTCGATTACCAGCGCCGCGGTCTGCGTGACGAGGTCGACCAAAGTCAGGTCGCGCACGGTCGGTTCGCGCGGTTCGTGGTGGTACATGGCGAAGGTGCCGAGGACCTGGCCGCCGCGGGTCATGATCGGCGTCGACCAGCACGATTGCAGCCCGTGCGGCAGCGCCACCGCTTTGTAGACCGCCCACAAGGGATCGGTCGCGATGTCGGTCACGAACACCGGCTCGCGGCGATAGGCCGCGGTCCCGCACGATCCGGCCACCGGGCCGATCTCGGCGCCGTCGATCGCCGCCATATAATCGGCCGGCAGGCTCGGCGCGGCGCCGTGGCGCAAATGCTTGCCGTCGGCATCGAGCAGCAGGATCGAGCCCAATACGCCGGTGCTCGACGTCGCCTCGACGATCCCGATCAGCTCGCCCAGCGTGCGTTCGAGTGAGCTGTCGCCGATCGCCAGCTCGAGCACCCGGTTGTGCGCCGCGCGAATGGTTTCGTTGCGCTGGTCGCCGGTCACTTCGTGGCCCTGGACGAACACATCGGCGGGCTTGCCGGCGGCGCCGGCGAGCGGCTGGAAGACGATGTTGACGAATAGCTCTTCGGCCATGTCGTCGGAGCGGGTGACGCGCATGCTCATCCGCGGTTCGACCAACGCCCCGCCGGAGATCGCGGCGGCGTCGAGCAAGGCGGTGAATGCCTGGCTGGCCAGTTCGGGCAGCGCCTCGGCCAGCGTCCGGCCGACCAGTTCGCGCCGGCCGACCAGCTCGCCGAACGCCGCATTGGCCATCACGAACCGGTGATCGTCGCCCTCGACCAACGCCGCGAAGCCTGGCGCCAGCTCGAACATCCGTTGGAGCTGTCCGAGTTCGCCGGCGGGGTTCGTTTGGGCGCTATCGAGGACAACCCGCTCCGGCATGACGCCGAACATATAGCAACCGCTTGCCCTCGTCACGCTCACGCGCTGGCGGGTTAGCACGATCCAATATCATTCGTTACACGAGTCCAATTGTCGGGGGGCGGACGTGCCATTCATTCTCTTCCTCAAGTCCTTTGAGATCCTGCTGTTCGAGATCATGTCGTGGCTGGTTTTCTACCCGCGGACGATGTGGCGATCGGTGCGTCATCCGCAGCAGATGATGAAGCGGGCGGAAAATGAGCTGGCACTGCCAGCCGCCGAGCAGTTTCGGGACCTCGTCAGCCCGCCCATTTTCCTGTTGCTGACGGTGATCGCCGCGACCGGGATCGAGGTCGCGGTGTTCGGGCACAGCACGCTGATCGACAACGGCATCGGGCTCGCGGCGATGATCACCGACAATACCAGCCTGATCCTGTTCCGGCTGATCACCTTCGCCTTGCTTCCGATCATTGCCGGTTTTTGCGCGCTGGCGATGCTGCGGCGGCCCGTCGATCGCGATACGCTGCAGCCTCTATTCTACGCTCAATGCTTCGTGACGACCCCGGTGGTGCTCACCTCCAGCTTCGCCGAAACCCTTACCCGCCTGCCGCAAACGGCGGCGAACCCCCCGGCAGCCGTATTGTTTGCCGCCGCTTGGGCCTTCTACATCGGAGTCGAAGCGTCATGGTTTGCGCGCGAGGCGAAGCGCAGCATCGTCGTGGGCGCTGTCTGGGCGATCGCGACGTTCGCGATCTCCGTGTTGGTTGTTGGCGCAACGATCCTGCTGTTCAGCGGCGAGTGAGGTCGCGGTCGCCGGCGGTTGGTTAGGGCGCTAACCAGGATAACCTGCACCGGCATGAAAACGTCATACAGAAACCGCCCGCCCGCGTCGCGAAGATGTGCCATTTGTTCGGTCGCTGCCGCGCCATCCTTGCCGGTCAATGCGGCGGCGAATTCCACAGCAGCGCATTCCTGGCGACGTCATTGACGTAGGCCTTGTCGTCCTGCTCGCGCTGCGCCCATTGCGAGCGCGTTGCACACACGCTTTTGACGATCAGCCGGGATCCGAGTTGCGGCACTTTCTGGCAGATGACCTCGTCCAGACCGGGTTTCGACCCGATCACGTTGACTGTGTTCTGGTCCACCGTTTGCGGTTGCGGCTGCGGTTGCGCAGCGGCCGATATGAGAAATGAAAGTGCCAATGAAAGTGCCAGGCTCACGTCACGCGCTCCCCTCCCGGATGACGGCCTCAGGATAAAGTCGATCAGGGATCGGAAACAGTGATGACGATAAAGGTTGGCCGCCAATTTGGGCTAGAATCTTAGATTGCCGGCCCGCTTTGGCTTGGTTGCATCGGCCCGGCGCTAGTGCGCCGCTTTGCTCCGTTTGACGCCCGACTTGCCCAACTGCTCGTCGATTTGCGTCATCAGGCGGTCGAGCCCGGCCTGGTCCTTCGCCTCGGCTCGCGCGACCAAAACGTCCTGCGTGTTCGACGCTCGCAGCAGCCACCAGCCGTCGGCGGTGCTGACCCGCGCGCCGTCGGTGGCGTCGACCTTGGCGCCGTCGGCTGTCAACCGCTCGAGCACTTCGCCGACCACGTCGAACTTGCGGCTGGCATCGACTGTGAAGCGCATTTCCGGGGTCGCCACCGACTTGGGCATTTCGTCCATCAGCTGTGTCAGGCTCTTGCCCGATTGCGCGACCGCCTCGATCAGCCGCACCGCCGCGTAGAGTGCGTCGTCGAAGCCGTACCAGCGGTGCTTGAAGAAGATGTGGCCGCTCATTTCGCCCGCCAGCGGCGCGCCGGTTTCCTTCATCTTCGACTTGATCAGGCTGTGACCGGTCTTCCACATCACCGGGGTGCCGCCCAGTTCGGCGATCCGGTCGAACAGGATCTGGCTCGCTTTGACATCGGCGATGATGGTCGCGCCGGGGTCGGCGGCGAGCACTGGCCCGGCCAGGATCGCGAGCAACTGGTCGCCCCAGATCACCCGACCCAACCCGTCGACCGCGCCGATGCGGTCGCCGTCGCCGTCGAACGCGATCCCGAAATCGAGCTGTTGATCGGCGACCAGCGCTTTCAAGTCGGCGAGATTGGCTTCGACCGTCGGGTCGGGATGGTGGTTGGGGAAATTGCCGTCGACTTCGGTGAAGATCGCGTGATGCTCGCCCGGCAGCCGCGCGATCAATTGCTCCAGCACCGGCCCGGCGGCGCCGTTGCCGGCGTCCCAGCCGATGCGGAACTCGCCGCCCTGGAAATCCTCGACCAGCCGGTTGGAATAATCCTCGACCACATCGGCTTCTCTGATCTCGCCGCGGCCTTCGCTCCAGTCGCCGGTGGCGGCGCGGCGGCCGAGCGCCTGGATTTCCTCCCCGAACACCGAACGGCCATTCAATAGCATCTTGAAGCCATTGTAATCGGCCGGGTTGTGGCTGCCGGTGACCTGGATGCCGCCGTCCACGCCGAGCGTCGCGGTGGCAAAATAGAGCATCGGACTCGGCCCCATGCCGATCCGCACGACGTCGAGCCCGCCTTCAGTCAGGCCGTTCACCAGCGCCGCCTCGAACTCGGGCGAATGGGTCCGGCCGTCGCGCCCGACCGCGATCCGCCGGGCACCTTCGCCGGTGGCAAGCGCGGCATAGCTGCGGCCAAGCGCATAGGCGTCGGCGATCGTCAGCGTGTCGCCAACGATGCCGCGGACGTCATATTCGCGCAGGATGGACGCGTGGAATTGATGGCTCATGACAGCATAACTCGAAACAAAATGAAAAAGGCTCAGCCGGCGACCGCGACCGCTTCGGGAAGGCTCGCGCCGGCCTGCGGGACGCCCAGGCCGGCGATCATTTCGCGCAATTCCTGGCGCGCGGTGACGTGGCCCAGGCCAACTTCGCCGAGATCGGCGAAATCGAGCAGGGTCAGCCCCTTGGGGAACAGTTCGCGATAGATCACGCGCTCGCCCAGGCCGGGGATGACGCGGAAGCCGACCCGCCGGGCAAGCTCGTCGAGCGCCGCCCCGACCCGCCGCAGATTGTGGCTGTCGACATGCTGCAGGCGGTTGCGCAGAACGACCCAGTCGACGCTCCGGCCGGTGGTCTTGGCGCGCTCGGTGCGGCTGTTCCAGATCAATTCGGCGTAGAAGCTTGGCTTGGTCACCTTGTAATTTTCGGGGTGGACCTGGCCGATCAGGTCGAGGTCGACGAAGCTGTCGTTCATCGGCGTGACCAGCGTGTCAGCCTTGAGGATCGCGGCGCGGGCGATCTCGTCGTCGCGCCCCGGGGTGTCGACCACGATCACGTCGATTGCGTCCGACAGTCGGTCGATCGCCGCGGCGAGGCCTTTCTCGCTATGGTCCTCAAGCACTTCGAAGCGCGCGTTGGGCAGCGGCTTGTCGAGCCGGCGCATGGTCGCGGCGCGGTTCTCGAGATAGCGGGTCATGGTCCGCTGGCGGTTGTCGAGGTCGAGCGCAGCGACCCGCTGGCCCGACGCGGCCAGTGCGATCGCGGTGTGGACGGCGGTGGTTGACTTGCCCGTCCCGCCCTTTTCGTTGGCGAAGATGATGAAATGCGGCTGGCTCACGGCTCCCCCCAAAGGGCGCTGATACCCTTGATTTCTGCGGCAACGCGTGCGCAAGCGCCGCCGAACGTTGGTGTATCGGAGGGGCCGCGCCGGTGCAAATCATCCGTCGCCTGGAACAGCTTGGATTGGCCCTTGGCGGGCTTCGCGGCGGTGGTGAAAAACTCGCGGCTGTGCCGACCATGGGTGCGCTCCATGCCGGGCACATGGCGCTGGTCGCCGAAGCGCGGGCCCGGGCCGAGCGGGTGGTGGCGACGATTTTCGTCAATCCGCTGCAGTTCGGCGCCGGCGAGGACCTCGACCGCTATCCGCGGCAGGAAGCGGCCGACGTCGAAATGCTGTGCCATGCGGGTTGTGACTTGCTCTGGCTGCCGGCCGTGAGCGACATCTATCCCACTGATATTGCAACCAAAATACAGGTTACCGGGCTATCCGAGCGGTGGGAGGGTGCGGCTCGGCCGGGGCACTTCGACGGCGTCGCGACGGTTGTTGCAAAGCTGATTCTTACCATACGCCCCGACCTCTCTTTATTCGGCGAAAAGGATTTCCAGCAGCTCGCGGTGGTCCGCCGCATGGTCACCGACCTCGGCCTGGGCGGTGAAATCGTCGGCGTTGCGACGGTGCGCGATGCCGACGGCCTCGCGCTGTCGTCGCGCAATGCCTACCTCTCGCCCGACCAGCGCCAGCAGGCGCTGGCGCTGCCCAGTGCGTTGAATGCCGCCCGCGATGCGATCCGTTCGGGCGCTGCGCCGGCCCCAACACTGGCAGCCGCAAAGAAAAATATGCTCGACGCCGGTTTTTCGAAGATCGACTATTTCGCTCTGGTCAATGCCGCCACGCTCGAGCCGCTCGACGCACCGTCCGGGACCATGCGGCTGATCGCCGCGGCGGCGATTGGCAGCACCAGGCTGATCGACAATATCGCGGTTTGAGAGCGACCGCCCCCTGCTACTCTGATCGCCGCGTTAACCATTTCTTCGGTTTAGGCTGGTGAAACCCCTAATCAGCAAAATGGGGAAGCAATCATGGGTGCCATTAGTCAGAAAGGCGCAGAGTTCCTGATCCGCAGCCGGATCGCGGATGCGGAACAGGGCGATGTCGATGCCTTGTTCGAATTGGGCGTGATCTATTCGACCGGTCAGGGCGGAATCGCCGTCGATCTGGTCGAGGCTCACAAATGGTTCAATCTAGCGGCCTTGTCGGGCTGCAGCCGTGGCCAGGAATGCCGCGCCGAAATCTCGTTCGAAATGACCGCCCGCGAAATCGCCGAGGCCCAGCGCCAGGCCCGCTCGTGGCTCGGCACCGGATCCGGTGCCGGTCAACGCTACGCCGCCTGACCAATCGCGGCGACCAGCGCTAGCGCATCAGCACCGTCGCGGCCCGGCGGTTCAGGGCCAGCGCCATCTCGGTCGAACCTTCGACCGCGGGACGTTCCTTGCCCCAGCTGATGGTCGTCAGCTGCGCGGCCGGGACGCCGAGCAAGACGAGGAAATCGCGCACGGCATTCGCTCGGCGCTCGCCGATCGCCAGCGCAAAATCGCGCGGAGTGCGATCGTCGGCATGGCCTTCGATCCGCGCCCGGGCCGCCGGATTGGCCAGCAGCCAGCGGGCCTGGGCAGTCAGGGTCGCCTGCGCCGAAGCGTCGAGCCCAAAGCCGGTGCCTGCAAAATAGACCGTGTCGCTGCCCGATTTGGCGACAAAGTCAGCTTTGAGCGTATCGATCGACGGGGGCGGCGGGGGCATGCCGCGCGGTCCGACCGGAAGCGCCGGAACGCGCACCGGCGGCAGGCGCAAGACTTGCGCCGAACCGATCGTGGCGCCGGACCCGAGCACCATCGCGACCCAGGCTGAAAGCAAAATCCGCCGCATCACTGCGCCTCCGCGGTTGACCAGTCAGGGTCGGACCCGATTTGCGGGGTGGTGATCAGGCGCGGCGCGCCGCCGTCGACCGAAACCACGTACAGCGCGGCCCGCCCGGCGGCGTCGCTGCGCTGGAACAACAAGTCGCGGCTGCTCGCCGCCCAGCTCGGTCCTTCGTCCTTGCCGCCGCTGGTCAGGACCTGCTCGCCGATCCCGGTCGGGCTGATCGTGCCGATCCGCATTCCGTCGGCGGCGATCCGGGTAAAGGCGATGCGCTCGCCGTCTGGGCTCCACACCGGCGAAGCGTAGCGCGCCATGCCGAAGCTGATCCGCTGCACCGCGCTGCCGTCTGCGTTCATCACATAGAGCTGCTGGGCGCCGGACCGGTCGCTTTCGAATACGACCCTGCTGCCGTCAGGTGAAAAGCAAGGCGAGGTATCGATGCCCGGGGTGCTGGTCAGCCGCTGGACCATGCTACCGTCGGCATTGGCGACATAGACGTCGGTGTTGCCGTCGATCGCCATCGAGAACAGGATGCGCTTGCCGTCGGCCGAAAAGCGCGGGGCGAAGCTCATCGCCGTTCCCGGCAGCAGCGGAAGGTCTTGCTTGCTGTCGAGATCGAGCAGCCGGACGTGCGGTTGCCCGCCGGCGAAGCTGACATAGGCCAGGCGCTGACCGCCGGGCGCGAGGCGCGGCGTCAGCACCGTCGCCTCGCCGGCGGTGACGTAGCGATGGCTGGTGCTGTCGCCATCCATCACCGCGATGCGCTTGACCGCGACCGACTTGGCGCCGCTTTCGGAAACATAGGCGATCTGGGTATCGAACGCGCCCGGCCGCCCGGCGAGCCGGGCATAGACCGCGTCCGAGCAGCGGTGCGCGGCGCGGCGCCATTCGTCCGGCGTGACCACGAAGCCCTTGCGGGCGATCTCGCGGCCGCCGGCGACATCGTGGAGATAGCAGGCGACCGTCAGCCGGCCGTCCGAGCGGTTCTGGACAAAGCCGGTGACCAGCGATTTCGCGCCGGTGCTGCGCCAGTGCGAGAAGGACGGCGCGGTCGCTTCGGGGTAGGAATATACGCGGGCGTTTTCGGGCCCGAGCGGGACGAATTCGTGGCTCGACCGCAGGTCGGATGCGACCACGTCGGCGATGCTGCGCGCAATCGTCCCGGTGTAGCCGGCCGAGGTCGAGACATTCTGGGGCGTTGCGAACTGCGGGACTGCGATCACCGTCGGCGCCTTGCTCTGGGCGTGCGCCGCGGCGGGCAGCAGCGCCGCGGTGAGCGAGATCCACAGATTGAGTGAGCGTGACGGCATCATTTTCCTTGTGCGACAATGGCGGTGAAACGTTCGATCCAGTCTTTCGGCTGGCGTTGCGGCCGCCCTCCGGCGGTGAGGAATGCCGCGGTCACCCGAGCGTCGGTCAATAGTTCATTCCCACGCATGACTCGCTGCTGAATAAGGACCGAAGCGGCGCGAACCCGTTCGACTACACTGAGCACGACCAGATCGTCACCCAGCCGCGCCGGTTTGAGGTAGCGGATGGCGACATCGGCTACGGCGTAGGCACCGCCGCCGTCATGGTGGGCCGAGGCCTGGTCGACCCCGACGGCGCGGATCATGTCCGATCGCGCCCGTTCCATGAACTTCAGATAATTGGCGTAATAGACGATCCCGGCGGTGTCGGTGTCCTCGAAATAGACCGTCAGCGCGAAATGATGCTCGGTGCCGACGAAGCCGCCGCGATAGGGCTGATCGAGTGGGGACGGGGTCATCGCCCCCGCTCCTAGCGAGGGCCGGCACGTCCGCAAACCCGTGGCGCACTGTACGGGCTTGACGGCGATGTAACCTTCACGTTACTTGTCACCCACAGGTTACATGAGGGGTGCGCGCGATGAACCAGATTTCCAACGTCGAACAGGCCGAGCGCCTGAGCCGCAAGCGGGCGCGTATGCTGCCGGTGCTGGCGGTGGTCTATCTGACCCAGCAGGCGAGCTTTTTTGCCGATTCACCGGCCGCGGGGCGTTCGGTCGACCATGTCAAGATCGGCGCCTGGCTGATCCTGTCACTGGTGCTGCTGCTGGCGATCTCGACAAACGGTTTCTGGTTTCGCAGCCGCGAAGTGCGGGCGCTGCTCGACGATGAAAGCACCCGGGCCAACCGGCTGACGGCAACGAGCGCAGGGTTCTTCGCCGCGATGCTGGCTGCGATCCTGCTTTATCTGGTCGACCAGTTCGAGCCGATCGCGACCCGCGAAACGATCCACATCATCCTCTCGGTCGGCCTCGCCGCGGCGCTGATCCGGTTCGGGATGCTCGAACGGCGGGCCCACAGCGATGGCTGACAGCCTCGGCAACCGGTTGCGTGACGCGCGCGAGGAGCGTGGTTGGACGCAGGCCAAGCTCGCCGCCCGGATCGGCGTTAGCCGCAAGACCGTCAACACGATCGAAAACCGGGTGTTCGTGCCGTCGACGCTGATTGCGCTCAAGCTCGCCCGGGCGTTCGCGGTCCCGGTCGAACATCTATTCTTTATTGCCCCGGACTGAGCCCCTCGACCGTCCGGATGAGGTCGCCCTGGGCTTCGGCGATGTCCGACAGGTGCATCCCCCAGCCGGGCAGGAAGAAACCGAGCATGCCGACTTCGCCGCCGACCCGGTCGGTGCGCTTGTCTTTGGGATCGGCGTTGGTGCGGATCGAAAGATAGCCGCGCGCGCCCTGGTTGACGCATCTGGCTGAAACCAGGCCCTCGGTCCGCACATAAGGGGTCGGCGGCAGCCCTTCGCTCGACCAGCTGATCGGTCCGCCCGGTACCGGCAGCCGCGAGCGGGCCAACCAATAGCTGTCGAGCGGTTCCCAGTTGCGCGAGCCGGACCGTGCCGGGTTGACGCACGCGACGGTCATCCCGGGCTTGTCGGCATAGCCGAAGATGGCGCCGGGCGGCGGGGCATTGTTCTCGCGGAAGCTGACCCAGGCAATCACGCAGCCAGTCTGGACCGGGCGGCTACACAGCGGCGTCGATTTGAACGTCCCGCCGACCAATTTGCCTTGCGGCACGAGCACGTTGAAACCAGCCAGCATCGCCAGCTTCATCCGCGCCGCCTCCGGTCTACCTTCGATCTCGTGGGAGATCAGCTGATTGAGCATCAGGCTGCCCTGGCTGTGGCCGATCAGGACGAACGGCCGGCCGCGATTATATTTGGCGAGGTACGTGCGCCACGCGCTGGCGACGTCGCCATAGGCCAGTTGCGCCGCCGAGCGAACATCGCCGCCGGTCGCGGCCACGGCCACCGCGCCCAAAGTCATCTGGCGATAAACCGGCGCGTAAGTCCGGCAAACGCCGGCAAAACGCGCGAACTGGGACTCGGCGGCACCCTTTTCGGCGCCGTCGGGCACCAGGTCGCTATTCATCCCCGAATCGCCCGAGACCGTCGGATAGACGTAGAAACAATCGATCGGCGGGTCCTTGGCCACCGCACTCGGACCGTTCGACCCATAGCCATTGGGATTCAGCGCGGTCGTCGCCAGCGGCCGTGAGCAGACGTCGGCCCGGCCCGGCAGGCACAGCCAGTTGGCCGGCCTGGCATAATCCGAAGCGGCAGCAGCGGGCTGCGCGGCGGCGGGGACCGCGGCAAACGCGGTCAAAACGGCCAGCACTGCAACGCGAATCACTTGGGCGACGCTCCCGGATCGAACAGGCCGTCCTGGCTGCCCGCGGGCGGATTGAGCCCGAGATGCCTCCAGCCACGGCCATTGAGGCAGCGACCCCGTGCCGTGCGGGCGATGATGCCAAGCTGAATGAGATAAGGCTCGATCACGTCCTCGATCGTGTCGCGCGGCTCCGACAGGCCGGCAGCGAGTGTTTCGATCCCGACCGGGCCGCCGCGGTAGATGTCGGCGATCATGGTCAGATAGCGCCGGTCCATCGCGTCGAGCCCGAGCCCGTCGATCTCGAGCCGGTCGAGCGCCTGATCGGCGACCGCGGCATCGATCGATTGCGCGGCGACCGCATGGGCGAAGTCGCGCACCCGCCGCAGCAGCCGCCCCGAAACCCGTGGAGTCCCACGCGAGCGGCGGGCGATTTCATGCGCGCCGTCCTGCATGAGTTCGACACCGAGCAGGCGGGCGGCGCGGCGGACGACCTGCTCGAGCTCGGGCACCGAGTAAAAATTCAGCCGGATCGGGATCCCGAAGCGGTCGCGCAGCGGAGTCGTCAGCAGCCCCTGGCGAGTGGTCGCGCCGATCAGCGTAAAGCGCGGCAAGTCGATCCGCACCGACCGCGCCGATGGACCCTCGCCGATCATCAGGTCGAGCGCGCGATCCTCCATCGCTGGGTAAAGCACTTCCTCGATCGCCGGCTGGAGCCGGTGGATCTCGTCGATGAACAGCACGTCGCCGTCCTCGAGATTGGTCAGCAGCGCGGCGAGGTCGCCCGACTTGGCGATCACCGGGCCGGAGGTGGCGCGGAAGCCGACCCCCATCTCGCGCGCGAGGATTCCCGCCAGCGTGGTCTTGCCGAGCCCGGGCGGGCCGAACAGCAGCACATGGTCGAGCGGTTCGCCGCGGCTCTTGGCGGCGTTGACGAACACCCGAAGATTGTCGCGAGCGCCGGGCTGGCCGATGAATTCGTCCAGCGTTTTGGGGCGCAGCGCCGCATCGGCATCCTCGGGCGTGCGCTCGGGCGAAGTAATGCGGGCGGGGTCGGTGGCCATCACGGACGCTTGTGGCAAAAAGGCCGGGCGATGGCGAGCGGCTTGCGGCATCGCGCGGGACAAGGCAGCTTCGACGCAACGGAGGTGGGGCACATGGAGATATCGCGGCGCTCGGTTCTGGCCGGGGCAATGGCGCTTGCTGCGGCGGGCCCGGGGCAAGCCCGGCGACTGGCCAGCGGAGCAGGCGGCGACTGGTACGGCCGCGCCATCGTGATCGACGCGCTGGGCGGCGTCGGCGATCCCTATTCGCCCGACGATCAGCTGCGCATGGGCGATCGCGCCTGGCAGGAGATGGTCGCGACCGGTGTCACGGTCCTGCGCGATACGGTGATGCCGGTCGGCAATGGCGCCGACCAATGGGCCGCCTATCAGGAAGACATTGCGGCCAAGCATAATTATCTGCTCGCCAATCCCGATCGGCTGACGCTGGTGCGCAGCGCGGCCGACATCGCCAAGGCCAAGCGCGACGGCAAGTTCGGGGTCGTGATCGGGACCCAGGACACGGCGATGGTCGGGAGCGAGCTCGACCGGCTGGCGGCGATGAAGAAGGACGGCCTGTTGACCGTCCAGTTGACCTACAACAACCGCAACCTCGCCGGCGACGGCGCGCTCGAACCGGCCAACGCCGGCCTGTCCAAGCTGGCAAGGCGACGATCGAGCGGATCGAGGCGGAGAAACAGCTGCTCGACCTCTCCCACGGCGGGGCGCGGACGATGGCCGAGGCGGCAGCATTCGCCAAGCGCCCGCTAGTCATCAGCCACACCGGCGCGCGGGCGCTGACCGACCATCCCCGTAACACCGATGACGCGACGATTCGCGCGGTGGCGGACAAAGGCGGCGTGGTAGGGGTCTATTTCATGCCGTTCCTGACCCTCGACAGCCATCCCAAGGCGGCGGACGTAATCGCCCATGTCGAGCATGTCGCCCGCATTGCGGGCGAGGACCATGTCGGCATCGGCACCGACAATGGCGTGCTCCCGACGACGCTTGACGAGGAGACCAAGAAGAAATTGGAGAAATGGCAGCTCGACCGGATCAAGGCCGGGATCGCGTCGCCGGGGGAAGCGGTAGGAGTCTATCCAATGGTCGCCGACTACAACAGCGTCGACCGTTATCGGCGGTTCGCCGGCGACCTCGCCAAGCGGGGATGGTCGCAGTCGCGGCTCGAGAAATTGATGGGCGGGAATTTCCTGCGCGTCTATCACGACGCCTGGGGCGGCTAGGGGGCGGCTAGCGGGTCGGCGAGGGTGCTGCGCTGTCGCCGGTCATCCGCGGATGTCGATCGGCGTGCCGTCCGGCACCGCTTGCCACAGCCACTCGATCTCTTCGTTGGTGACGGCGATGCAGCCGGCGGTCCAGTCACTCTGGCGATGGGCCGCGCCGACCCAGCCTTGCCCGTTGGGCAGCCCGTGGATCATGATGTCGCCGCCGGGATCGATCCCGCGAGCGCGCGCCGCCGCGACCTGGGCCGGCGTCGGATAGCCAATCTTGAGCGACAGATGGAACGCGCTGCCCGGGTTGCGGCCGGCGATGACATAGCGTCCTTCGGGCACGCGGTTGTCGCCTTGGCTCACTTTGGGAGCGAGGCCTCCGCTGCCCAGCGCGACCTTGAAGGTACGCAGCGGGCGGTTGGCGCGGAACACCGTCATGCGGTGGGCGCTCTTGTCGACCAATATCCGGTCGACCCGCGAGACGGCCGGCACTTTGTCTTCGGTGACGGTCGGGGCGCAACCGAACGCGAGCATTGCCGCAAGCGCCATGACCAGGCCGCGCGCCCTCATTTCGCGGCTTTCCGCAACGCCAGCCGGACCAGCGCGTCGAGCTCGGCGTCGGGGCCGAGGTCCTCGTGCGCGGCGGCCACCGCGGCGCTTGCCTCGGCCGGCTTGAAGCCGAGATTGCCGAGCGCCGAGACGGCATCGGCGGCGGGCCCGGCGCGGGGCAGCGCGGCTCCAGCGGTTCCGGCCACGCCCGGCGCGCCCAATTTTCCCTGCAATTCCATCGCAATCCGTTGCGCTAGCTTGGGCCCGACCCCATTGGCGCGCGCGATCATCGCTTTGTCTCCCGATGACACCGCGCGCGCCAACTCATCCGGGCCAAGCGCCGACAGGATCGCCAGCGCGACCCGGCCGCCAACGCCCTGGACCGAAGTCAGGACGCGGAACGCCTCGCGCTCTCCGGCCGTGCCGAACCCGAACAGCGTCATCGAATCTTCGCGCACCTGCATTTCGGTCAGGAGCAGGACGTTTCCACCAATCGGTCCCAATGCATCGAGGGTGCGGGTGCTGGCGAGGACCAGATAGCCAACCCCGCCGACGTCGATCACGGCGCTGTCGCCACTGGTCTCGGCGAGGGTTCCGGTGAGGCGCGCGATCATTGCAAACCACGCTTACGGGATGCTGCGCGCGCTCGCCAGATGGTGGGCGTGGGTGATCGCCACGGCCAGCGCATCGGCGGCGTCGGGGCCGGCGATCTTTACCCCCGGCAGCAGGCGGGCGACCATCGCGTGGACTTGGGCTTTTTCCGCGCCGCCACTGCCGACCACCGCTTTCTTGACCAGCCGCGCGGCATATTCGCCGACCGTTATTCCGGAGCGCGCGGCGAGCATCACGACCACGCCTCGCGCCTGGCCGAGCTTGAGCGTTGACTGGGGATTCTTGTTGACGAAGATTTCCTCGACCGCGGCGCCGTCGGGCCGATGCTCGGCAATCAGCGCTTCGAGCTGGTCGGCAAGGTTCGCCAGCCGCATCGGCAGCGGCTCCGCGGTCTTGGTTTTAAGTTCGCCATTGGCGACGTGCGAAAGCCGGTTGCCGTGCGCTTCGATCAAGCCCCAGCCGGTCGTCCCAAGCCCCGGATCGAGGCCGAGGATCCTCAAAGCTTTTCGAGCTCCTCGTCGGGAATTTCATAATTGCCCCACACCGTCTGGACATCGTCATCGTCGTCCAGACCGTCGATCAGCTTCAACAGATTGGCGGCGTCGTCGCCGCGCACTTCGACTTCGGTGCCGGGCTTCCACGCCAGCTTGGCCGCCTCGGCCTCGCCGAGCAGCGGCTCGAGCGCCTTTTGCACTTCGTGAAGCTGGTCGAGCGCGGTCCAGATTCGGTGGCCGCCCTCGTCCGACTCGACGTCTTCGGCGCCGGCTTCGATGGCCGCTTCGAACACCTTGTCGGAATCGCCCGCGGCGACGCCATATTCGATCAAGCCGAGCCGCTCGAAGCCGTGGCTGACGCTGCCGCCGGCACCGAGATTGCCGCCGTTCTTGGAAAAGATCGTGCGGACGTTGGTGGCGGTGCGGTTGCGGTTGTCGGTCAGCGCCTCGACGATCAGGGCAACGCCGGCCGGACCGAAGCCCTCGTAGCGGATTTCCTCATAATTTTCGGTGTCGCTGGATGACGCCTTGTCGATCGATCGCTGGATATTGTCCTTGGGCATCGACTGCGCCTTGGCGGCGAGAATCGCCGAGCGCAGCCGCGCGTTCATGTCCGGATCGGGCAGGCCCATCTTGGCCGCGACGGTGATTTCGCGCGCCAGCTTGGAGAACATCGTCGAGCGCTTTTTGTCCTGCGCGCCCTTGCGGTACATGATGTTTTTATATTTGGAATGGCCGGCCATTTTACCCCTTGAGTTCCCCGGCGAAGGCCGGGGCCCAGTTTTTTTGTGTTTGGTCCCGACCCCGGCCTACGCCGGGGAACAGTGAGGCTCAAGCCAGCCCGAGCGCGGTGCGATAGGTGTCGAGCAGCGCGTCCTGCTCCTGCCGGGTATGGGTTTCCATCTTTCGCAGGCGGACGATCATGCGCATGATCTTGCTGTCATATCCGTTGGCCTTGGCCTCCGAATAGACGTCGCGAATGTCGTCGGCCATGGCCTTCTTCTCTTCTTCCAGCCGCTCGATGCGTTCGATGAATAGCCGCAGCTGATCGGCTGCGACGGTACCTTCCGCCATGTCTTTCACTCTCCGATAAAAGGGTATTGGAGGCGGCTCTAGGCGAGCCGGGGCGGCCGCTCAAGCGGGTTGAACGAGCGCCCTAAACCGGTAATGCCGGGCCGCTCAGCGGGAAGGATGTCAGTGACCGAATTGTTCACACCGCGCTCGCGCAAGGTGAAGATCCTGGCGACCCTGGGCCCGGCGTCGAGCGATCCCGCAATGATCCGCACGCTGATGCTGGCCGGCGCGGACGCCTTCCGGATCAACATGAGCCACGGCGATCACGCCCAGAAGGCCAAGCTGGTCGAGATCATCCGCGACCTCGAGAAAGAAATCCGGCGGCCGACCACGATCATGTTCGACCTCCAGGGTCCCAAGCTGCGGGTCGGCAAGTTCGAGGGTGGGTCGGCGATGCTTGAGGCCGGGCAGCACTTCATCCTCGACCGCAAGAAGACCATCGGCCACGCGCAGCGGGTCGAACTGCCCCACCCCGAACTGTTCGTCGCGATCCGCCCCGGCAACCGCGTCCTGATCGACGATGGCAAGGTCCGGCTGAAGGCGATCGAGGTCGATGACGGCCAGATCGTCGCCGAGGTCGAGGTCGGCGGAAAGGTTTCCAACAACAAGGGCGTCAACGTCCCCGACGTGCTGGTCCCGATCCCGGCACTGACCGAAAAGGACCGCGTCGACCTCGCCTTCGCGCTTGAGCAGAAGGCGGACTGGATCGCCTTGTCGTTCGTCCAGCGGCCGGAAGACGTCGCCGAAGCGCGCAAGCTGATCGGCGAGCGGGCGTCGCTGCTGGCCAAGATCGAAAAACCGGCGGCGATCGACCAATTGACCGACATCGTCGCTTTGGCCGACGCGGTGATGGTCGCCCGCGGCGATCTTGGCGTCGAACTCCCGCCCGAGCAGGTGCCGCCGCTGCAGAACCGGATCATCGCCGTCGCCCGCCAGTTCGGCAAGCCGGTCGTGGTGGCGACCCAGATGCTCGAATCGATGATCACCTCGCCGACCCCGACCCGGGCCGAGGTGAGCGACGTCGCGACCGCGATCTATGACGGCGCCGACGCGGTCATGTTGTCGGCCGAAAGCGCCGCCGGCCTCTATCCGCGCGAGGCGGTGGCGATGATGGACCGGATCGCGTCGAGCACCGAGCGCGATCCGATCTATCCGGCCCGTATCCATTTCACCGAAACCCGGCTCGAACCGACCACCGCCGATGCGCTGGCGGGTTCGGCACGGCACATCGCGAGCACCGTCTCGGCGACCGCGATGGTCTGCTACACCAGCTCCGGCTCGACCGCTCGGCGGATCGCTCGCGAACGGCCGGCGGTGCCGTTGCTGGCGATGACCGCGTCACTGACCATCGCTCGCCGCCTTGGCCTGTTGTGGGGCGTCCACGCCGTCCACACCCGCGACGTATCGAGCTTCGAGGAGATGGTCGCCAAGAGCAAGCGCATGGCCTTGCGCCACCGCATCGCCAAGGGCGGCGACCGGGTCGTGCTGATGGCTGGAGTGCCGTTCGGGACGGCCGGATCGACCAACGTCATCCATGTCGTGCGGCTGATCGGCGACGAGCTTGAGCGTCACATCGGCAAGGATTCGGCGCGGTAGCAAGGTCGGGACTTGGTCCTCTAGCCGAGTGTCTCCGAATGCTCGACGAAGTCGCGGATCGCCTGGTCGAGCGGGCGCAGCAGCAGGCCGCGATTGCTGGTCAGGCTGGTGTCCGCGGGCTCAGCACCGTCGGCGGCGCGGACGCGGTCCGTGCCGGCATCGGCCACGGCCGCGGTCTCGCGGGCCAGTTCATGCCAGCTGACGGCGCCCTGGTTGGTCAGGTGCCAAATGCCTTTTTCGTCGTCGAGCAACAGGTCGAGCGTGGCGTGGACCAGGTCCGGCACGTAGGTGGGCGAGACGATTGTCTTGTCGCAGGCGACGACCTCCTCGCCGCGCTTCAACTTCTCGATCGTCTCGAACAGGAAGTTATGGCGGTCCCACGGGCCGAAGAATGCGCTGGTGCGGATGATCAGTGCGTCGGAATCGATCGCCAGCAACCGCGCCTCGGCCTCGGCCTTGCTCCGGCCATAAGCGCCGCCCGGCGCGGGCTCGTCGGGCTCGACGTACGACCGCCCGAGCTTGCCGTCGAACACCAGGTCGGACGAGAAGGTCACCAGCGGGATGCCGCCCATGGTGCACGCTTTTGCGAGCAGTTCCGGCCCGGTGGCGTTGATCCTGAAGCATTCCTCGGACAATTGCTCGGCGTCGTCGACGCGGACGAAGCCGGCGGTGTTGATAACCGCCCACGGCTTGTATCGTTCGAGGGCGACGGCGATCGACGCCTCGTCGGTGATGTCGAGTTCGCCGCGGCCGGTCAGCACATGGGCCAGCCCGCGGTGCGAACAGATTCGCGCAAAGGCCTGGCCGAGCGTGCCGGTCGCCCCGGTGATGAGGATCGGGCGAGCGCTCGCGGCGCCGGCCGGCAGCGTGTTGTAACGCGGTCGCGTCAGGGTCCGCCCGGGGCGCTTCCACCAGCCCGGCAGATCGAGCAGCGGATGGTTGAAGCATTCGCCGCGGCCGAGCGCGGCGGCCGCCTTGGCGACTAGAGTCGGCCGCGGTTGCGGCGCGCGGGTATCGAACGCGCCGACGTCATAGGCGTGCTCGCGGCGGGTCAGCAGCGAGCGCCAGTCCATCACCCCGAACATCGCCCACAGGGTCACTGCGCGGATGTCCGCGCCGCGGCCACGCTCCGCTTCGACGTCGCTCCATATTTCATGCAGCCAGCGCACCTGCTCTTCGCGCGTGCAGCCGTGATGGACTTCGGTCACGGCCATCGGGATATTGTAGCGCTGCCAGGTCTCGCGCAGCCGCGCGGCGGGGCCGAGGTGCGGCCGCAGCCGGTCAATTCGAGCGGCCTCGACATCGACATAGCGATGGCGGCCGTTCGATCCCGGCAGAATCTGCGGATAGCGTTCGACGCGATGGTCGAGAAAGCGCTCGCTGGTCAGGTAATGATCGAAACCGATGAGGTCGGGCGTTGCACCCCCGGCGGCGAGCTCGTCGAGCTCGTCCGCCGAAGCGGCCTTGTTGTGCAGCCAGCGATGGAACGGATGTCCGTCGACCACCTTGCCCGCGAGCAGGTCGAGGCTAAGCCAGCGCCGCTGGTTTTCATGCTCCGCCTGATAATCCAGTTCGCGCGTCGCGAAGCTCTTGCCGATGTCTTCGGTAGCGAGCAGCTGGGCGGCCGGATTGACCGCGCGGATGGCGCGCATCGCCCGGGCGATTCCAAGGCACTGGATCATGGTCGCGCGCAACATCGCGTTGATGTCCTGATGGTGCGGATACCAATGCCCGTAGAGGCACGAGAAGCGCGCCGTGGTCAGCGGCTCATTGACCGGTGTCCAGGTCTCGATCCACGGATAGCGCTGCGCCACCTTGGCGGCATAGTCGGTCAGCAGCGCGGGGAAATTGGGGTCGAGCAGATCGGTGTAGCGTGGCCCCGAGCCATGGTGGACGAGCCCGCCGATGACCTTGATGCCAAGCTCGCGCAGCCGCTTGAGCCGAGCGTCGTGCCAAGTGAAATCGAGCTCGGTCGGCACTTCGGGTGCGACCGTTTCCCACAGGATCGGATAGCGCACGGCCTTGATGCCAAGCTCGGCCATCGCGTCGAGGTCGGCCATGCGCGATGCATGGCCCGTGTCGATTAGCTGGTTGCGATACTCATCGCCGATCCGGACGACGGTGCATTCGACCCCGCCCCACAGCTCCAGCGGCGCGCCCGCGCCGCCGATCGTCATGCAGCCGCGGCCGCAGTCTCCTGCGGCCCTCCGAGCCGTCGCTTGTCTTCCATTCGGCGGAAGGTGGCGAGCGCCTGCCCGACGATCTGGTCCATGTTGTAATAGCGATAGGTCGCCAGCCGCCCGACGAACGTCACTCCCGGCGTATTGTCCGCAAGCGCTTCGTAACGCTTGAACAGCTCCTGGTTCTCGGGACGCGGGATCGGGTAATAGGGATCGCCCTCAGCCGCCGGATATTCATAAGTGATGCTGGTCTTCGGGTGCTTCTGCCCGGTCAAATGCTTATACTCGCTGATCCGCGTGTAGGGCGTTTCGGGCGACGGGTAATTGACCACCGCGACCGGCTGATACTGGTCCTGGTCGAGCGTCCGGTGATCGAACCGGAGGCTGCGATAGGGCAGCTTGCCGAAGCGGAAGTCGAAATATTCGTCGATCGGGCCGGTGAAAATCAAATGGTCGAAATCGACCTTGTCGCGGATGTCGCGATAATCGGTCCCAAGCAGGCGCTCGATCAGCGGATTGGCAAGCATGTTTTCGAACATCACGGTGTAGCCGTCCCGCGGCATGGCCTGGAAAGTGTCGCCGAAATAGCGGTCGTCAATATTGGTCCGCGTCGGAATCCGCGACGTCACCTGCTTGTCGAGCTGGCTCGGGTCGATGCCCCACTGCTTGCTCGTGTAGCCGTGGAAGAACAGCTCGTAGAGTTCGCGGCCGACGGCGTTGACGACCACGTCCTCGGAGGTCCGGATGGTCTCGACCGGCTCGGCCCGCGCGGCGAGAAATTCGGCCGCTTGCTCGTCGCTTTCGAGGCCCGCGTCGAACAGCATGTTTAAGGTCGTGCGGTTGATCGGGATCGGCACCTGCTGCCCGCGCACCTGCGCCAGCACGCGGTGCTCGTATGGGCGCCACTGGGTGAACCGCGACAGATAGTCGACCACCTGGTCGCTGTTGGTGTGGAAGATGTGCGGGCCGTATTTGTGGTACAGGATGCCGGCTTCGTCGAGCTCGTCATAGGCGTTGCCGCCGACGTGGTCGCGGCGGTCGATCAGCAGCACGCGCGCGTCGTACTCATTGGCCAGGCGCTCGGCGAGGACCGAGCCGGCGAAACCGGCGCCGACAATCAGATAATCGTAGCGGCCGCTTGGCCCTTTGACGGTGGTCATGCTGCCGCGACCTGCATGTCCGTGGTCACATGGTCGGCATTCGCTGCCAGTGCTTCGGCGATCAGCCCAGCCATCCGTGCCTGGGTCGTTTCCCAGCTGGTCGCGGATAGGAGCAGGTCGGCCTCGGCCAGCCACTGCCCGCGCGGATCCTTGGCGAGCTCAAGCGCCGTTTCGCAAGCCGCGACGAAATTCTCGGCGCCGCTGGCGATCTGGACGCCTTCGAGATGACCATAATGGCGCACCACGTCCCGCACCGGGGTCGACACCACCGGCTTTCCGCCGGCCAGATATTCGGGGGTCTTGGTGGGTGAGATGAACTCGGTCGACTCGTTCATTGCGAACGGCATCAGCGCGACGTCCCAGCCTGCCAAATAGGACGGCAGCTGATTATAGTTCTTCGATCCGAGGTAATGGATATTGGACTGCTGCGGCAGGTCCTCGGGCGCGATCTTGACCACCGGGCCGACCATCACGAACGACCAGTCAGGCCGCATCGTGGCCATCTGGTCGAGCAGGTCGATGTCGAAGCGCTCGTCGATCACGCCGAAGAAACCCAGCCGGGGATGGCCCAGTCCAGCCTGGTCGGCGGGCTCGGCGATCGCCGTGCGGGCCATTCCGAAATGATCGCGATCGACCGAAGACGGGAATAAGTGGACCGACGGATGGCGGTCCTTCTTGGCTTCGTAAAGGCTCGACCCGCCGGTGAACACGAGGTCGGCGCGGGCGATCAGCTCGCGCTCGAGCTGGAGCAGGATGTCGGGCGCGAAGCGGAACTTCGACAGCTCATCCATCGCGTCATAGACCACGACATCGGCGTCGAGGCCGCGCGAAAAGGGCATCATCATCGGCGTGTAATACCAAGCAATTATCGACCCGCTGATGGTCCCGGCGTAATCGTTGAACAATTGGGTCAGCGCGGCTTCGGCCTGAACCGGGCTCAGGCCTTCGGGCAGGTGCGGGACGACCACCCGCAGCGTCGGCAAACCATCGGCTCGGCGAACGTTGACGAACGCCGCTTCCTCGTGACCGACGACGATCGGCTCCTCCCACACCACGACGTTCATGTCGCGGGCGAAGCGGGTCATCAGATGCTGCGGGCGCTGAAACACGAAATCCCACCGCAAGTGCGAGAAACAGATCAAAGTCGGGCGGTCCGCGTCCCGTTTTGAGGGCTCGGCGAACAATTCGAGTGGCGCCCCAACGGAATTCAACATTTCCCGATTATTCCCTCTGTTGTTAGAAACCTAAAGCTCAAACGGGCGGAAGCCGGTTGCGGTTCCTCAAGGCTGACACAGGTTAGTCAAATGGCTCTTGTGCGCTGCAACATACACCTTGCCGCCCGATTGACCTAATCGCTGGCCCATATAAGGACATTGGCACCCGGCAAGTCAGCAAGCGGAAAATCATGGGCACGACGATTGAAGAACTCGATCAACGCCGCAAGCTCGCCAGGCTCGGCGGCGGCGACAAACGTATTGCAGCGCAGCATGCCAAGGGCCGGCTGACCGCGCGCGAGCGCCTGTCGGTGCTGCTCGATGCCGGCAGCTTCGAGGAAGCCGACATGTTCGTCGAGCATAATTGCTCCGACTTCGGAATGGACCAGCAGAAGATCCCGGGCGACGGCGTGGTCACCGGATCGGGCACTATCAACGGCCGCCTGGTGTTCGTCTTCGCGCAGGATTTCACGGTCTTTGGCGGGTCGTTGTCCGAGCGCCACGCACAGAAAATCTGCAAGGTGATGGACGCCGCGATGAAGGTCGGCGCGCCGGTCATCGGGCTCAACGACAGCGGCGGCGCTCGCATCCAGGAAGGCGTCGCCAGCCTCGCCGGCTATGCCGAGGTGTTCCAGCGTAACGTACTCGCCTCGGGCGTCATCCCGCAGCTGTCGTTGATCATGGGCCCGTGCGCCGGCGGTGCGGTCTACTCGCCGGCCATGACCGACTTCATTTTCATGGTGAAGGACAGCTCCTACATGTTCGTCACCGGGCCGGACGTGGTGAAGACCGTGACCAACGAAGTCGTCACCCAGGACGAGCTTGGCGGGGCGGTCACCCACACAACCAAATCGGGAGTCGCCGACGTCGCCTTCGAAAACGACCTCGACGCGCTCCAGGCGACGCGCGAATTCTTCGACTTCCTGCCGCTCAGCAATCGCCATGAAGTGCCGGAGCGGCCGTGCACCGATCCGTGGGATCGGATCGAGGACAGCCTCGATACTTTGGTCCCGCCGTCCGCGGCGACGCCCTATGACATGCATGAGCTGATCCGGAAGGTCGCCGACGAAGGCGACTTCTTCGAGGTCCAGCCGCTCCACGCAGCCAACATCATCACCGGCTTCTGCCGGATCGAAGGGCGCACGGTCGGAGTGGTCGCCAACCAGCCGACGGTCCTTGCCGGCTGCCTCGACATCAACAGCTCGAAGAAAGGCGCGCGCTTCGTGCGTTTCTGCGACGCATTCGAAATCCCGATCCTGACCCTGGTCGACGTCCCCGGTTTCCTGCCAGGCGTCGCGCAGGAGCATAATGGGATCATCAAGAACGGCGCCAAATTGCTGTTCGCTTATGCCGAAGCGACCGTGCCCAAGATCACCGTCATCACGCGCAAGGCCTATGGCGGGGCCTATGACGTGATGGCCTCCAAGCATCTGCGCGGCGACTTGAACTATGCCTGGCCGACCGCCGAGATCGCGGTGATGGGGGCCAAGGGCGCGGTCGAGATCATCTTCCGCGGCAAGACCCCGAAGGAAATTGCCGACCACACCGCCGAATATGAAGAGCGTTTCGCCAACCCGTTCGTGGCCGCGAGCATGGGCTTCATCGACGACGTGATCATGCCGCACTCGACCCGGCGGCGGGTCGCGCTGGGCCTCCGCCGGCTGCGCGACAAGCAGCTCGAAAACCCGTGGAAGAAGCACGACAACATCCCGCTGTGAGTGAGCGGCAGCGCGCGCCCGACGATCGCGGCGCGATTGTTTGTAGATTATATTAATCCATGTTAATTCCTTGGGGCCGAGTCATTCACGGCGCTCGTCTTCCTGGATTGACCTTGAGAGCGCACGCCGCACTAGGAGTGCACGCGCTTGGCCCATCTCCATCGCTGGCTGCGGGTCCGCATTGAGCGACTTCCGCGGTGGCACCAGCCAGCTCTGATCGCCTGCGCCGCGGGGATCGGCCTGGCGGCGTCGGCAAGCATCGGATTTCTGGTCGGCGATGAACGCGGCGCAACCCGGCAGCTGAGCGTTGCGTGGGACGAGCCGTCGGCCGCCTCGCCGGTCACGCCGTTAAGCCAAAGCGGCGGGCGGGACGGTGAGGCGGCGCGGGCGTTCGCCGCCGCCTTTAGCACTTCGGACCAGGCAATCGAAAGCGTCGGCGCCTTGCACGAGCCGACCCGGTTCCGTCCTGGCCTGCTGGTGCCGGCGCCGTTCGGGCCGGTGCTGCTCAGCGAAGGTCAGGTGCTCGCACCGTTGAGCGACAGCACGGGCAAGCTCGCGGTGATTTACATGGTTCATTCGAGCGATGGCCTGAAACCGCAAGCCCGCTTCATTCCGGCGCTCGAAAGCGGCTCGATGGGCCGGCTCAGCCAGTGGACCGTTCGCTCCGATTTCGGCCGCTATCCGGTGGTCGAGGTCGAAGGCCTCGAAAACTGGCAGGGGTTGAGCTGCGCCAGGACGACCCTACTCGAGCTGCGGCCCGAGGGCCCGGCTGAACTGGTCACGATCCCGACCGCATTCGACAACAGCGACGCCTCGCGCGACGGCAACCCGACTCGGATCGAAGGGCGCATTCGCAATGTCCGCGCCGACCGCGGGTTTGATGTCACCTATTCAGGGTCGGCCGGTTTCACCGAACGGTTCGTCCAGCGGGGCGAGCGTTACGTGATCGCCGGCACTGGTCAAACGCGGATGAAAAGCTGCTAAAGGCAGCGCCTCCACAATCGCGGTTGATCCAATCAGCACCTACACTGCAATCGTCCGCTGGAAGCGCGGACCCGACGACGCCTTCGCCGCCGGCCGCTACAGCCGGGCCCATGAATGGGCATTCGACGGCGGGGCGGTGGTGCCGGCCTCGGCCAGCCCGCACGTCGTGCCCAAGCCCTATTCGGACGAGGCCGGGGTCGATCCGGAGGAAGCGTTCATTGCCTCGCTGTCGAGTTGCCACATGCTGTTCCTGCTCGACTTCGCGCGCCGCGCCGGGTTCGTCATCGACAGCTATGAGGACCGCGCCGAAGGGGTGATGGAGAAGAATGCCGAAGGCCGCATCGCGATCACCCGCGTCACCCTGCGCCCGCATATCGCGTGGGGCGACAAACAGCCCGACGCGGCCGCGCTAACCGACCTCCACCACAAGGCCCACGGCGCATGCTTCATCGCCAATTCGGTAACGACCAAAGTGACGGTGGAATAACAACTTACCGTCACCCTGAACTTGTTTCAGGGCCCATTTTCGGGAAATGCGGTGCGGTTCGAGAATGGATGCTGAAACAAGTTCAGCATGACGGATAGGAAGTGCAACGATGAAACTCGGCCGCCTCAACCATGTCGGCGTGGCGACGCCATCGATCGACGCCAGCCTGGCGCTGTACAAGCGACTATTCGGCGCCGAGCGGCATGGCCCGCCGTTCGACCTGCCGGCGCAGGGCGTCCGGGTGTGCTTTGTCGATACGCCGAACTGCCAGATCGAACTGATCGAGCCGTTGGGCACGGACTCGCCGATCGTGAAGTTTATCGAGAAGAACCCGCTCGGCGGGCAGCATCACGTCTGCTTCGAAGTCCCCGACATCCACGCCGCCAAGGCCGAGTTCGAAGCCAAGGGCGCCCGCGTGCTGGGCGAACCGCGCATCGGCGCACACGGGACTTTGGTGTTCTTCGTCCACCCCAAGGACATGGGCGGAGTGCTGACCGAGATCATGGAAACGCCGTAAACCCTCACCCTCCGTCGCTGCGCTCCTCCTCACTCTCCCGCGCGCGGGAGAGGGTTGGGGTGAGGGCCCTTTCCCTTTAGAGAAGCGCCATGACCGACCGACCGACGCGACAGGACTGGGAAGCGCTCGCCGCCAAGGGAGCGCGCGGGCGCGACCTCAAGCGCGCGACGCTTGAAGGGATCGAGCTGAAGACCGTCTATGGGCCGGACGACGCGGCCGCGATCGACCCCGGCTTCCCCGGCCTGCCGCCTTACACCCGCGGACCCTATGCGACGATGTACGCCGGGCGGCCGTGGACCATCCGCCAATATGCTGGCTTCTCGACCGCCGAGGATTCCAACGCTTTCTACCGCCGCAACCTCGCCGCCGGTCAGAAGGGGCTCAGCGTCGCGTTCGATCTCGCCACCCACCGCGGCTACGACAGCGACAATCCGCGCGTTGCCGGCGATGTCGGCATGGCCGGGGTGGCGATCGACAGCGTTGAGGACATGAAATTGCTGTTCGACGGCATCCCGCTTGGCGAGATGTCGGTCAGCATGACGATGAACGGCGCGGTGTTGCCGGTAATGGCCTTCTACATCGTCGCCGGGGAGGAGCAGGGCGTGCCGCTCGACCAACTGTCGGGCACGATCCAGAACGACATTCTGAAAGAGTTCGCGGTCCGCAACACCTACATCTACCCGCCCGAGCCATCGATGCGGATCGTGTCGGACGTGATCGCTTATTGCGCCGCCAACATGCCGCGGTTCAACTCGATCTCGATCAGCGGCTATCACATGCACGAGGCCGGGGCGACGGCGGTGCAGGAGCTCGCTTACACGCTCGCCGACGGCATGGAATATGTCCGGGTGGCGATCGCCGACGGGCTCGACGTGGACGATTTCGCACCGCGGCTATCGTTCTTCTTCGGCATCGGCATGAACCTGTTCATGGAGGTCGCCAAACTGCGCGCGGCGCGGACGTTGTGGGCGCGGATCATGAGCGATCTCGGCGCGCAGAATGAGAAGTCGAAGCTGCTGCGCACCCACTGCCAGACCTCGGGTGTCAGCCTGACCGAGCAGGACCCGTATAACAATATCGTCCGGACCACGATCGAGGCCCTGGCCGCGGTGCTTGGCGGCACGCAGAGCCTGCACACCAACAGCTTCGACGAAGCAATCGCTCTGCCGACCGATTTCTCTGCCCGCATCGCTCGCAACACCCAGCTGATCCTGGCCGAAGAAAGCGGCGTCACCGCGGTCACCGATCCGCTCGGCGGCAGCTGGTATGTCGAGGCGCTGACCCGCGAGCTGGAAGAACATGCGTGGGCGCTGATCGAGGAAGTCGAAGCGCATGGCGGCATGACCAAGGCGGTCGCGGAGGGCCTGCCCAAGCACCGCATCGAGGAAGCCGCGGCGGCGCGCGCGGCCAAGGTCGATGTCGGCGAGACGGTGATCGTCGGCGTCAACCGGTATCGGTTGGCCGAGGAGGAAGATCATGCCTTCCTCGCGGTCGACACCGCCAAAGTGCGCAGCGGGCAGATTGCACGGCTGGAAAAAATGCGCGCGTTGCGCGACGAGGCGAAAGCCCGCGCGGCGCTGGATGCGCTCGAAGCAGGCGCTCGCGGCGACGGGAATCTGCTTGAGCTGAGCGTCCAGGCGGCGCGAGTGCGGTGCAGCCTCGGCGAAATCTCCGACGCGCTCGAGCTTGCTTTCGGACGCTACGGGACTCAACCCGAACCGGTCCGCGGAATCTACGGCAAGGCGCGGGGCGATCCGCGCTGGGCTGCGGCGGTCGAAGGCACAACTGCGGTCGCCTCGCGCCTAGGCCGCAAGCCGCGGATGATGGTCGCCAAGATGGGCCAGGACGGCCATGACCGGGGGGCAAACCTCGTGTCGTCTGCCTTCACCGACCTCGGCTTCGACGTGATCCCCGGTCCCCTGTTCCAGACCCCGCGCGAGGCGGCGGAAATGGCGGTCGAGAGGCAAGTCGACGTGGTCGGCGCATCGACGCTGGCGGCCGGGCATAAGACCCTGGTCCCCGAACTGATCGAGGCATTGAAGGAGATGGGCCGCGCCGACATCAAGGTGGTCGCCGGCGGAGTCATCCCGCCGCAGGATTACGCAATGCTCCGCGCCGCCGGCGTCCAGGCGATCTTCGGCCCCGGCACCAATCTTGCCGACGCCGCCGACGAGGTGCTGCGCCTCCTCGGCCACAACCGCCCGCCGCTTGATGAGGCGGCGGAGTGAGATCGTTTGTCTTTATTCTCGTCACAGTCGCGTATGCGGCTTTGTCGTTTTTTGTCTACCTTCAGGTGCTTTTGCAGTGTGGACTGGGGCCGGATAGTCCGGTGGCGTGTAACGCTCGCGTTGACGGCGAACTTCCATTCGTCTTTCCGGCCCTGGCGCTGATCTACATCTTGGGTGCTATTTGGTTTTGGCGCCGAGCCGCAAAGGGTTCGAAGTAAGCATGTTCAAGAAAATCCTGATCGCGAATCGCGGGGAGATCGCGTGCCGGGTGATCCGCACCGCCAAGCGGATGGGGATCGCGACGGTCGCTGTTTATTCGGACGCTGACGCGCGCGCGCCGCACGTGCGAATGGCCGACGAGGGAGTGCGGCTGGGGCCAGCTTCGGCGAGCGAATCTTACCTCAAGGCGGAGTTGATCATCGACGCGTGCAAAGCGACCGGGGCGGAAGCGGTGCACCCGGGCTATGGCTTCCTGAGCGAGCGCGAGAGCTTCGCCAAGGCGCTCGACAAAGCCGGCATCACCTTCATCGGGCCTCCCCCGAAAGCCATCGCGGCGATGGGCGACAAGATCGAATCGAAGAAATTGGCGGAGAAGGCCGGGGTCAACATCGTTCCCGGTTTCCTCGGCGACATTGCCACTACCGACGAAGCGGTCAAGATCGCCGGCGACATCGGCTATCCGGTGATGATCAAGGCCTCGGCCGGTGGCGGCGGCAAGGGCATGCGGTTGGCTTGGTCCGAAGCGGACGTCCGCGACGGTTTCGAGGCGACCAAGCGCGAAGGCCTCGCCAGCTTCGGCGACGACCGCGTGTTCATCGAGAAATTCATCGAAGCGCCGCGCCACATCGAAATCCAGGTGCTCGGCGACCAGCACGGCAATGTGCTCTACCTCGGCGAACGCGAATGCTCGATCCAGCGCCGCAACCAGAAGGTGGTCGAGGAAGCGCCGTCGCCGTTCGTCACTCCGGCGATGCGCAAGACCATGGGCGAGCAGGCGGTCGCGTTGGCCAAAGCGGTCGGATATTACAGCGCCGGAACGGTCGAGCTGATCGTCAATGGCGCGGACCCCAGCGGCAAGAGCTTCTATTTCCTCGAGATGAACACAAGGCTGCAGGTCGAACATCCGGTGACCGAGGAAGTGACGGGTCTGGACCTCGTCGAACAGATGATCCGCGTCGCGGCGGGGGAGAAACTGGCGTTCACGCAAAAGGACGTGAAGCTCAACGGCTGGGCGGTCGAGACACGGGTCTATGCCGAGGACCCATACCGCGGTTTTCTGCCCAGCACCGGGCGCCTGATTCGGTACCAACCGCCGAACTCAACCCCGTCCGTCATTGCGAGGAGCGAAGCGACGAAGCAATCCAGCGCAAGACAAGTGACTGGATTGCCGCGCTCCGCTCGCAATGACGGGGTAAGGGTGAGGGTCGATGACGGCGTCGCGGACGGCGGCGAGATCAGCATGTTCTACGATCCGATGATCGCCAAGCTGATCACCTGGGCACCGACCCGCGCAGGCGCGATCGACGCGCAAATCGCCGCGCTCGACAGCTTCGTCATCGACGGCATCTCCGACAATGTCGATTTCCTCTCGGCCTTGGTCCAGCACCCGCGGTTCCGGCGCGGCGACCTCGCCACCGACTTTATCGCCGACGAATATCCCGACGGCTTCCACGGCGCCCCGGCCGACCACGAGCTGGTCGAGGACCTCGCCGTGCTGGCCGGGATGGTCGGCGCGATCACCGACGCCCGGGCGGCCGAGATCGACGGGCAATTGGGCAATGCGATCGAATTGCCGTCGGAGCGCGTCGTACGGATTGGCGGGTCCGAGCATCGCGTCCGGATCAAGCCCTATGACGGCGGCACGCTGGCGGTGCTCGATGACGGCGAACTGGTCGACATCATCGGCCGCTGGACGCCGGGTCAGCGGCTGCTGGTCGCGACCGTCGACGGCCGTCATCGTATCGTCCAGGTCCGCCGTGTCGGCCGGGCGTGGGAGCTGCAGACGCGCGGCGCGACCCATCAGGTGCAGGTCCTTGCGCCGCACGTCGCGGAGCTCAGCAAGCACATGATCGAAAAGGTCCCGCCGGACCTGTCGCGCTTTCTGATCGCGCCGATGCCCGGGCTGCTGACCCGGCTCGACGTCAAGGTCGGCCAGAGCGTCGAGGCCGGCCAGCCGGTCGCGGTGATGGAAGCGATGAAGATGGAAAACATCCTCCGCGCGACCAAGGCGGCGAAAGTCAAAGCGACCCCCGCCAAGGCCGGCGACAGCCTCGCGGTCGATCAAATTATCGTCGAGTTTGAGTGAATGCTACCGGCGCTCGTCGGCGTCGGGTTGGCCCTGACCGTCGCTCTATTCGCTAGGATTGTCGGCTTTGATCGCGATCGCGCCTTCTACCCGGTCGTGCTGGTTGTGATCGCCTCTTACTACGGCTTATTCGCTGTCATGGGTGGTGACGGAACGGACCTTGTTCTCGAGACAATCGGATTCATTGCTTTCGCCGCCGCTGCTGCAATTGGATTTCGAACCAGTCTGTGGGTCGTCGTGGCCGCACTCGCGGCGCACAGCGTGTTCGATTTCTTCCACCACACTTTGATCGACAACCCCGGCGTTCCCGTGTGGTGGCCGACCTGGTGCTTGTCCTATGATGTCGCAGCAGCGGCCTGCCTCGGCGCGCTTCTCCTGAACGGGCCGCTCACCGCTCGCGCAACTCGCTCCGCCTGAGTTTGCCCGTCGCGGTCTTCGGCAGCGCGTCCACAAACTCCACTTCGCGCGGATATTTGTACGGGGCGATCTGGTCCTTGACGAAGGCCTTCAACTTATCGGCCAGCTCGTCGCTCGGGCTGGCGAAATCGGCCAGCACGACGAACGCTTTCACTTTCTGCCCGCGCTCGGGGCATGGCACGCCGATCACCGCGCATTCGGCGACCGCGGGATGCGCCAGCAGCGCATGCTCGACCTCTGGCGCGCCGATATTGTAGCCCGAGCTGACGATCATGTCGTCGCTCCGCGCGAGGTACCAATAATATCCGTCTGCATCGCGGCGGTAGGTGTCGCCGGTGACGTTCCAGCCGTCGACCACATAGTCGGCCTGGCGCGGGTCATCGAGGTAGCGGCAGCCGGTCGGGCCTCGGATCGCGAGGCGGCCTTCGCCCTCGACCAAAGGCAAATTGGCCGCGTCGAGCACTGTCGCTTGGTAACCCGGCACCGCCTTGCCGGTCGCGCCCGAGCGGACGTCGTCGCCCGCCGCCGAGACGAAGATGTGCATCATCTCGGTCGCGCCGATGCCGTCGGTGATGACGATTCCGGTGCGGTCCTGCCACGCCTGCCAGGTCGCCGCGGGCAAATGCTCGCCGGCCGAGATGCAAGAACGCAGCGTCTTGAGGGCCGCATCCAGCTCCGGCTGCGACAGCATCGCCTTGTAGGCGGTCGGCGCGGTGGCGAGGTGGGTGACGCCGAATTGGACGATCGCGTCGAGCACTAGCGGCGGTCCGCCCTGCTCGAGCGTCGCCGTGGCCGCCCCGAAGCGCAGCGGGAACAGCAAGGTCACCCCCAATCCGAAGGTGAAGGCGATCGGCGCCGAGGTCATGAAGATGTCGCCCGGCTTGGGGCCGATCAGATGCTTGGCGAAGCTGTCGCACGGCGCGAGCACGTCGCGGTGAAAGTGAACGCAGCCCTTGGGCACACCGGTCGTGCCGCTGGTGAAGGCGATCAGCGCCGGATCATCGTGGGCGGTGTCGTGGGGCGGTAGCGGCTCGAGGCCGGCGCAGCGGGCCTCCAGCGCGCCCTTGCCGAAATCGCCGTCATATTTGACCAGATGCTTGACGAAGCGGGTCTGCTCCATCGCCTCGCGGAAGTCGCCGATGAAGCGGCTGTCGACGATCGCGTGGCTGATCTGGGCGCGGTCGATCACGGTCGCGATCTCGCCCGGGCGGAGCAACGGCATGGTCGCCACCACCACCCCACCGGCCTTCAATACGCCGAGCCAGGCGGCGAACATGGTGTAGCCATTGGGCCCGCGCAGCAGCACGCGATTGCCCGGGACGAGCCCTTCCTCGTCAACTAGCAGCCGCGCGATTTGGCCCGAGAAATGATCGAGCTCGGCATAGCTCCAGCGGCCATGCGCGTTGACGATCGCCAGTGCATCGGGCGCGCCGCCCCTCAGCAATTCCGCCGCCGCGTTGAGCCGCTCGGGATAGTGCAACTCTGGTAAGTCGAACCGGAATTCCGGAAGCTGGTCCGACGCGGGCAGGCGCTCCTCGACGAAGCGATCCCTCACTCCGGCACCACCGCCGTCGTCTCGATTTCGACCAAGGCCGCATGCTCGACCAGCGCCTTGACCTCGACCAGCGCCATCGCCGGATAGTTGGCGCCCATGATCGACTTCCACACCGGGGCGAGTTCGTCGCGCTGGTCGAGATATTGCGACCGGTCGGTGATGTAGCAGGTCATGCGCACGATATGCTCGGGCCTGGCGCCATCCTCGGCTAGGATCGCGAGCGTGTTGCGCAGCACCTGCGCAAATTGGTCGACCATCCGGTGCGACGGGAAGCGCTCATGTTCGTCCCAGCCGACCACGCCGGCGGTGAAGATCAGCCGCCCGGCCGCGGAAATACCGTTCGAATAGCCCTTTGGCCGCGGCCAGCCGGGCGGAAGCAGCATCTTCATTGGCCGTGTTCCTTCAACAGGTCGCGGGCGATGATCTGGCGCTGCACTTCGCTCGCGCCCTCGTAGATGCGCAAGGCGCGAATTTCGCGGTACAGTTCCTCGACCTTGGCTCCCTTGGTCACGCCCAGCCCGCCATGCATTTGCACCGCGGCATCGATCACCTGTTGCGCGGCTTCGGTCGCGTGGAGCTTGGCCATCGCCGCGGCCCGGCGGTTGTCGACCGCGCCGACATCCTGCTGCCATGCGGCGCGGTAAATCAGCAGCGCCGAGGCGTCGATCGCGGTCACCATGTCGGCCAGCTTGGCCTGGGTCACCGCATTGTCGGCGAGTGTTCCGCCGCCAAGCTTGCGGGTGGAGGCAAAAGCGATCGCTTCGTCGAGCGCACGGCGAGCGAACCCGAGCGCGGCGGCAGCGACGGTGACGCGGAACAGCGTCAGCGTCTCCATGGCGATCTTGAAGCCTTGGCCGGCCGTGCCGATCAATTCGCCGCGCGCGCCGTCATAGTTGAGCCGCGCGAGCGGGTGCGGGGCGATGACGTCGATCCGCTCGGCGATTTCCACTGCATCGGCGGGCACGATGAACGCCGACAATCCGCGCGAGCCATCGCCTTCGCCGCTGCGCGCGAAGGTCACGTAAAAATCCGCGATGCCGCCATTCGAGATGTAGGTCTTCTCTCCACTCAGCGACCAGCCGTTGCCGTCCTGCCGGGCGGTCATGGCAATGTTGGCCGCGTCGGAACCGCATGTCGGTTCGGTCATCGCGAAGGCGGCAATGGCTTTGCCGGAGGCAACGTTGGGAAGCCATTCGGCTTTCTGTTCGTCGGAGCCGAACAGGCTGATCGCGCCCGAACCCAGGCCCTGCATGGCGAAGGCGAAATCGGCGAGGCCCGAGTGACGGGCGAGGGTCTCGCGGACGATCGCCAGGCTGCGCACGTCGGGCCGGCGACCGGCCTCGGCAACGCACAGCTTGAGGAAGCCCGCGGCGCCGAGTTTGCCGACCAGCGCCCGGCATTGCGCATCGACATCGTCGCCGTGCGCCTCGGTCAGATTGGCCGCGCACCATTGTTCCAGTTCGGTCGCCAGCTCGCGGTGCCGGATCTCGAAGAACGGCCAGTGCCAATGCTCAGTCACCCTGGAACTCCGGCGTGCGCTTGGCGGCAAAGGCGTCGTAGGCGCGCTTGAAATCCCTGGTCGCCATCAGTTCGGCCTGGACTACAGCCTCCATGTCGAGCGCGGTCTCGATCGGCACCGCCCATTCGGCGTCGAGCTGGCGCTTGGTCACGAAATGGGCCAGCGACGGTCCGCTCGCGAGCGTCACCGCAAGCCCCTTCGCGTCGGCCAGCACATCGTCGCTGATGCTGTTGAAGAACCCCCAGGCCAAGCCCTCGTCGGCGCGCATCACCCGGCCGGTGAACAGCAGTTCGGCGGCGCGGCCGTGGCCGATGATCCGCGGCAGGATCGCGCACGCACCCATGTCCGCGCCCGACAGCCCGACCCGAGTGAACAGGAACGCGGTCTTGGCGTCGGCCGACGCGAGGCGCAGGTCGCTGGCCATCGCCAGGATCGCACCGGCGCCGGCGCACACGCCGTCGACCGCGGCGACGATCGGCTGCGGGCAGGCGCGCATCGCCCGCACCAGGTCGCCGGTCATCTGGGTGAATTCGAGCAGGCCGCGGGCGTCCATCCTGGTCAGCGGCCCGATGATCTCGTGGACATCCCCGCCCGAACAGAAATTGCCGCCGGCGCCGGTCAGGACGATGCATTTGACGGCGCGCGCAGCGTCGAGCGCTCGAAACGTGTCGCGCAGCTCGGCATAGCTGTCGAAGGTCAGCGGATTCTTGCGCTCCGGACGGTTGAGCGTGATGGTCGCGACACCATCCGCGAACTCCCACCGGAAATGCTCCGGGGCGAACGTCGCCGGGTCGAGGTTCAAGCGCTGGTCCCGCCGTCCAGGGTCACCGCCGCTCCGTTCACGTCGCGGCTCTGCGGCAGGCACAGGGTCAGGATCATGGTGCCGATTCCATCGGGGTCGACCAGCCGCCCGCTGGCGTTCATGTTGGTGATCGCGCCGCGCGATTGCTCTTCACTGCGCCCGGTGATTTCTGAAACGCGCGCCACCGACTGATCGGTCATCGGCGTGTCGACATAGCCTGGGCAGACCGCGTTGACGGTCAGATTGGTCTTGGCGAATTCGACCGCCAGGCTGCGCATCAGGCCGAGCAGTCCGTGCTTCGAGGCGGCATAATGGGCGGCATAAGGCACCCCGCGCAACGAAGCGACCGAAGCGACGAACACCAGCCGTCCGTTGTCGCTCGCCAGCAGGTCTGGCAGCGCCGCCTGCGCGCAATCGAATGCGGCGGTCAGGTTGGTGGCGATGATCCGGTCCCAGCTGTCGCGGGTCATCTTGCCGAACGGCGCGCTCTCGGCGATGCCGGCATTGACCACCAGCATTTCAATCGGGCCGTTGGCAGCCCGCGCCTCAGCGAACGCACGCTCGATCCCGGAGCGGTCGGTGACGTTGCATTGGTGAACGGTGCCGGAGACGATCGCGGCGGTCCGCTCGAGCGGCTCGAGCCTGCGCCCGAGCAGCGACAGTTTCGCCCCCGCCCCGTGCAGGTGAGTCGCCGCCGCAGCGCCGATTCCAGTGCCGCCGCCGGTGACTAGCGCATGGCGCCCCTGAAGCCAGTTGTTCGGTTGCATCGGCGGCCCTCTTCGAGTTCAGCATTGGCCGA
>JBDTRT010000136.1:0-19668 GCA_039931595.1 Sphingomicrobium sp. | reverse complement strand
ATACGCCAAGTCCTTCGGATAGCGCCCACGCCACCCTCCTCTGGTCCACGTCCACAGCGCTGAATTTACGGGCCGACCAGTTAACAAGTCCTATGCGGCACATCGTTAACGGCGCGTCAGCTGGAAACGCCGGGTGCTTCAACCGCCGGCGTCCAGGCCGCAAAGTGAAGAATTTCAAATGTTTCGACCGTTCGCGAACCGTCGCCAGCGGTGCGGAATGTCGCCTCGGCCGCAGCGCGCGCCGGTCGCGACAGCGCCAGCCGATCGCGCATTTGGAGGATGTTGGTCGCGCCCATCCGCCGCAGATCGGCGACCAGCCTGGCGAGCGAAGCGTACGACACCTGCACGCGGTCGACGTCGATCACCGGCATTATGAAATCGCAGGCGGCCAGCAGCGGCGCCAGCGAGGCGGCCTCGATCCGCGGATGGACGTGGGGCGACGACCGGCCAAGGACCTGGTCGGCGGCGTGCATCGCTCGGCGCAGCTGGGGGAGCCCGTCGCCCCCGGCGATTGCTCCGATCAGGAGTGAGTCCTCACGCAGCGATCCGCGCAGAGTCTTGAGCGCGCGCGGTAGATCGTTGACGGTGTCGAGCGTCCCGACGGCGACAATCAGGTCATAGCCACGCGCTGCCAGGTCGCTGCGGTCCTCGACCAGCCGGCGCCCGCCCGCCGCCTCGGCGAACAACGCGCCCGGATCGGCAACGTCAACCGAACCGACCAAATGCTTGAGCCGATCCGGCCAGTCGGGCCCAGGCGACCCGAGCAACAGTGCCGAATGGAATTTGCGGCTAACCAGCGCGACCCGTTCGAGGCAGTCGTCGAACGCGCGCTCGTAAAGGAACAGCTCCGGCCCGCTGCGGAAAGCGCGGTCGCGGCGCAGCGAGCGTAGATCCATATCGAACATATCGGCGGGCGGATTTGGCACCCGGGCGCTTGTGCGGCGCGCGCCGGCGGGCGACAAGCCGCATTATGACGGACGTCACCGCACTCGGGATTGGCCGGCTTGTGACCTGGCTGCTCGATTTCGCGCTGCCGCCGCGCTGCGCCGGCTGCGGCACGATCGTGTCCGTCGTCCACAGCTTTTGCGCCGACTGCTGGACCCACATCGAGTTCCTCGGTTCCGGTGGGTGCGTAACCTGCGGCATGCCGCTGCAAGCGACCGATGCCGAGCTGTGCGCCTTATGCCTGGCGCGGCCGCCACGGATCGACCGGACGCGCGCGGCGGTCGCCTATGACGATGTTTCGCGCGGCCTTGCGCTGCGGCTCAAATACGGGCGCAAGGTCGCCGTCGCCAAGACCATGGCACGCTTCATGGCGCCGCTGATCGAGATCCGTGGGGCCGACGTCCTGCTGGTCACGGTGCCGCTCCATCGAAGGCGCCCGTGGCAGCGCGGTTTCAACCAGTCAGCGATCGTCGCCCGCGAGCTGTCGCGCCAAACTGGGCTTGCAAACAATGTCACTGCGCTCAAGCGGATCAAAGCCACGCCGCCGCTCAAGGGATTGAGCGTGCAGCAGCGGCGGCGCGCGGTAGCGGGTGTGTTCAAGGTAGGCGATCGCACCGCGTTCGCCGGGCGCACAATCGTCCTGGTTGACGACGTGCTGACCACCGGCAGCACCGCCAACGCCTGCGCTCGTGAGTTGCGCCGGGCCGGCGCCACGCGCATCGAGCTTATCAGTTGGGCGCGCGTGGTGCGCCCGGCGCGATTGGAGCGTTGACGGTGTTCCAGCCATTGAGGAAAGGCCTGCCGTGGCAAAAGTGGAAATCTACGCCAAGACGTTCTGCGGCTATTGTTTTCGGGCCAAGCAGCTGCTCGATTCCAAGGGGATCGAATATGTCGAGCATGAAGTGGTTTATGGCGGGCCGGAGAAACAGGAGATGATCAAGCGGTCGGGCGGGCGGACGACGGTCCCGCAAATCTTCATCGACGGGCAGCATATCGGCGACTGTACCGAACTGTTCGAGCTCGACAGCGAAGGCAAGCTCGACGAGTTGCTTGCGGCCTGACCATGACCCGCATCGCCATCTTTCAGTCGAACACCGGGATCGAGCCGGTAGCCAATGCGCGGGCGCTGGTGGCAGCGATCGGGGAGGCCGATGCGGGCGGTGCCGAAATGCTGTTCACGCCGGAGATGTCGGGCCTGCTCGACCGCGATTCAAAGCGCGCCGCCGCGAACCTTCGGAGCGAGGACGACGACGGCGTGCTGGCGGCTTGCCGGGACGCGGCGCGGAGCCACGGGCTGTGGGTCCACATCGGGTCGCTGGCGGTGCGCACCGCCGAAGGCAAGCTCGCCAACCGCGGGTTCCTGATCGATCCGGTGGGCAAGGTCCGGGCGCGCTACGACAAGATCCATCTGTTCGACGTCGATTTGCCGACCGGCGAAAGCTGGCGCGAGTCGGCGGTTTACAACCCGGGCGACAGCGCGGTCGTGATCGAAGGCACGCCGGTCGGGCGGCTCGGCCTGACGATCTGCTACGACTTGCGCTTTCCGGAACTGTTTTCGAGGCTCGCCGAAGGTGGCGCCGAGACCATCGCGGTGCCGGCGGCATTCACAGTCCCGACCGGGCGGGCGCATTGGGAGGTTCTGCTGCGGGCGCGGGCGATCGAGGCCGGGGCGTTTGTCGTCGCCGCCGCCCAGTCGGGCCGGCACGCCGATGGCCGCGAAACCTGGGGCCATTCGCTGGTGGTCAGCCCGTGGGGCGAGGTGCTGCTGGATATGGGGCAGAATAGCGGACTGGGCTTTGCCGACGTCGAGCTGTCGCTGGTCGCCGAGGTCCGGCAGCGCATCCCGGCGCTGGCGCATCGCCGGCCGATTGCCGCCGCGGCGGTGGTCCAATGATCGTCTTCGACCTCCACTGCGCGCACAGTGGCGACCGGTTCGAAGCCTGGTTCCGGTCCAATGCCGACTTCGACCAGCAGTGCGCGCAGGGACTGGTGCAGTGCCCGGTGTGCGGGTCGAGCGAAGTCGCCAAGGCGCCGATGGCACCGCACGTGCCGGCGCGGGGCAATCGCGGCCCCGGTGCTGGCCAGTTCGCCGCCCAGCTGGCGTCGATCCAGGCCGAGCTGCTGAGCGGCTCGCGCTGGGTCAGCGACCGCTTTGCCGAAACTGCGCGGGCGATGCACCTGGGCGAGACCGAGGAAGCGCCGATCCATGGCGAGGCGACCCTCGAGGAAGCGCGCTCGCTGGTCGAGGACGGTGTGCCGATCGCGCTGCTGCCGCTGCCGATCGTCCCGCCCAGCCAAGTCAATTGAGCGAAGGCGATTTGATTAAGGTCGGGGGCGTGCGTATTCCGGCGCGGGATGGCTCCGTAGCTCAGCAGGACAGAGCAACGGTTTCCTAAACCGCAGGTCGCAGGTTCGAGTCCTGCCGGGGCCACCAGACCAGTTCGCAAGGGGCAAATGGCATGGCTGTTGGACAGCAGGAAGTTCAAGCTTCGAAATCGACCCTGGCAGCGCGGCTTTTCAACGATCATCCGCGCTCGCTCGGAATGACCTGGGCGTCGCACGGCGTCGGCGCGCTGGGCATTGCGGCGCGCCTGATCGGCGCCGGCGTGGCGTGCGCGGTCCACGCCTTCGTGCCGGCCTGGTTTACCCAGACCGCCGGCCGCACCGTGACATCGATGCACGACGAGATCGTCAAACGTAAAACCGGCGCCGCCAACCCCAATGCGTGGCCCGATTATGAGATTTGAGCGAATGCGCGACCATGCCGCCTGAGCCGCGGCGGGCGCCGGTTGCAATTGTCGGTGGGGGTTTTTCGGGGACGATGCTGGCGGCGCAGCTGGCGCGGCGCGGCATATCGTCAATGTTGATCGAGGGCGGCGAGCGCCTTGGGCGGGGCACCGCTTATTCGACCGGCGAGCCGGCCCATGTGCTCAATGTCCGCGCCGAGGGAATGAGCGCCTGGCCCGATCAGCCGGATCATTTCGCGCGGGAATCCGGCGACGGCCGCGGGTTTGCCGAGCGCCGCATGTTCGGCCGCTACTTGCGCCAGATCCTCGACCAGGCGGTGGCCTCGGGCCATGTCACGCCGATCGCGGGCAAGGCGGTGGCCGCCGCGCGGCGCGACGGCCGGTGGGAGATCGCGCTCGACGACGGCGCGACGGTCGTCGCGCAAGCGGTGGCGCTGGCGATCGGCAATCAACCGCCCGAGCCATTCCGATTTTCTAAAGCTGCTGGCGAGCGGTTGATCGACAATCCGTGGGGCGACGAGGCCAAAGCGGCGATCCGCGAGGCCGCGGCCAGCGGTGGCGCGATGCTGCTGATCGGGACCGGGCTGACGATGGTTGATGCCGTGCGGTCACTCGCCGCCGCCGGCCACCAGGGGCAGATCGTCGCTGTGTCGCGGCGCGGGCAAGTGCCCAAGGCCCATGCCGATTTCGAGGCCGCGCCAATTGGCCTCGATCAAGTACCGCAGGGCAATGCGCTGGCGCTGTGGCGCTGGTTGCGACGGCGCAGCGGGCAAGTCGGATGGCGCGCTGCGGTGGATTCACTGCGGCCCCACAGCCAGGCGCTGTGGCAGGGCTTGGACGATGCGCAGCAGCGGCGGTTCCTGCGCCACGCCCGGCCCTATTGGGATGTCCACCGCCACCGCATCGCGCCCGAGGTGGCACGGCAATTGCGCGAACTGGTCGCGGCCGGCAGGCTCGAGATCGTCGCCGGCAGGATCGGCGAAGTGCGAGCGGTCGACGGCGGACTGGAGGTCGATATCAAGCGCCGCGGCGGCGCGTCCGAAACCCGCCGGTTCGACTTCGCGATCAACTGCACCGGGCCATTGGGAGCGATTGCCCGGACTCGCGATCCGCTGCTGCGCGGGCTGCTCGACGATGGGCTGGTGCGCCCCGACCGGCTCGGCATCGGGCTCGAGGTCGATCAAAGCTCGCGCGCCGCGGGGGCCGAGCGGCTGTGGGCGCTGGGGCCCCTGACCAAAGGCCGCTATTGGGAAATCGTCGCGGTACCCGACATAAGGGGGCAGGCGGCCGCTGTCGCCGACGACATCGCATCAGAGATTGGGGAATTGCAGAGATGACCGCCGAACCCGAGGATGGCGACCTGGTCGAATCGCCGCCAAAGATCGATGTGCCGACCGAAGTCGCCGACGCGGTGCGGACGCTGATCCGCTGGGCCGGCGACGATCCGGCGCGCGAAGGCCTGCTTGATACGCCCAACCGGGTTGCTCGAGCGTGGCGCGAATATGCCAGCGGCTATGCCGAAGACCCGGCGGTGCACCTCGCCCGGACATTCGAAGAGGTCGGCGGCTATGATGAGATCGTGCTGCTCAAGGACATTCCGTTCCAGTCGCATTGCGAGCACCATATGGCGCCGATCATCGGCAAGGCCTCGATCGCTTATCTGCCGCGCGATAAGGTGGTTGGAATCAGCAAGTTAGCACGTGTACTCCACGGCTTCGCGCGGCGCCTGCAAGTGCAGGAGCGGCTCACCGCCCAAGTCGCCGACTGCATCTGCGAGCATCTCAACCCCAAGGGCGTAGCGGTGGTGATCGAGGCGAGCCACGCCTGCATGAGCGCGCGCGGCGTCAACACGCCCGGCGTGCTGATGACGACCAGCCGGATGATGGGCATTTTCCGTAGCGACGAGCGCAGCCGCCGCGAGGTGCTGGCGCTGATGGGCTACTAGGGCCGTCATGGCCAAGGCGAGGAAGCTCAAGGTATTCCGGACGCCGATCGGGTTTCACGACGCTTATGTCGCCGTGCCGAGCCAGAAAGCGGCGCTCGAGGCGTTGGGCAGCGGGACCGATCTGTTCGCCGCCGGGGCGGCCGAGCTGGTCACCGATCCGGCGCTGACCAAGCCAGCGCTGGCGCGGCCGGGCGAGGTCATCCGCAAGGCGCGCGGGACGGATGCCGAACATGTCCGGGCGCTTGGTGAGAAGACGCAAGGCAAGCCCACCCCCGGCCCCTCTCGCGAGCGGGAGGGGAAGAAGCCCGGAAGGCGGCCGAGTGCTTTAGCGGTCGATAAAGCGGAGAAGGCGGTCGAGGTGGCGGATGCGCGGCACAAAGCGGCGCTCGACCGGTTGCGGGCCGAGGAGCAAGCGCTCGAGCAGCGGCGGCAAGCATTGGAAAAGACTCATCGCGGCGAGCGCGAGCGGCTCGAACTGGCGTTGGATACAGCGCGCGAGAAATATCGGGCCGCGCTGGCCGACTGGGCCGGCTGAGATTCTCTGGCGGGAAATGAAAAGCGGCCCGGCCTCTCGCTGCCGGACCGCCTTCCATGGCACTCGCCGCACGCCAAGCGGCTGGGGAAACGGGCTGACGTGCACCCGGCGAGTCTCATCCGCAGGGTGGAGTTTAATATCTAATTTAACGATAATTCAATTGGTTAATTCGATGCGCCCCATGATTAGGCGCCGGGCGGAGGCGGGGCGGTCTAGGGCTGGCGGTCGACCCCGAACATGATGTCGCTGACCTGGCGCATCCGGTTTTCGTAGGCGATGCGGGTGCACATTTCCGACAGGCAGGCGTCGCGGCGGGTGACGAAGTGGTCGCGGGTGCGCAGCAGCCGGGCGCGCTTGGCGGCATCGGCGCGGCCCCACGCCTGGCTGTAGAGCAACGCCAGCTGGCGATCGAGCAAGCCGAGATTGCCATTGTTGCAGACCGTGATCTCGCCGCGCGTCCGCGCCAGGCGGCAGTCGAAGCTGGCGCGTGACTGGGCGATCGCCTTGGGCTTGGCGACCGGAGCGGGCTTGGCCGCGGCCGCTTTGAGTTCGGCCGGCTTGGGCGCCGGGGTCACGGCCGGCGTTTGCTCGGCGGCCTTGGCCGGTTCAGGTTCGGCCGGTCTGGCCTGAGCCGCTCCGCCCGCGGCGGCGGGGACGATGGTGCCGGTCATGATGTCGCTCAACTCGCGCAGTCGGGCGACGTAGGCGCTGTTGGTGCAGGCGTCCGACTGGCACGCATTGCGCCGGGCAATGAAGCGGTCGCGGGTGCGCGCCAGGCGCGCGCGCTTGGCCGCGTCGGCGCGTCCCCAGACGTCGGTCGTGAGCGCCGCGAGGTCGCGGTCGAGCGTCGCCAGATCGCCATTGTTGCACACCGCGATTTCCCAGCGTGCGCGGGCCAGGCGGCAGTTGAAACTGGCGCGCGATTGGATCGACAGGCGCAATGGCGCGGCGGCCGGTTTGGGCGGGGTCGAAGAGGGCGGCGCGGCGGTTGACGCGGCGGGCGCTGCTGCCGGCGGCTTGGCGCCGGCCGGCTGCGGCTGGGATTGCGGCGCCTGGTCGAGCGGCAGCCGTGGCCGCGGCGGGACGAGATTGGTGACGAGCGGCGGGGTAACCGTCGGTTCGGCCACCGGTTCGACCTGGGGCATGGCCAGCGGCGGCGGCGACGGCTGGGGCTGCTGCTGGAGCGGCTCTGGGGGAGGGCGCTGCGGGCGGGCGGCGGCAAGGTCACCGACGCGCCGGACGCTTTCCATCCCGAGCCAGTAGGAAACGCCGGCGAGCAGCAAGGTGGCGACAATCGCGAGCAGCAGCACCGAGGTCCAGGCGCGCTTGCCGCGCGGCTGGCGATCGTCGGTGAGCCACGGCAGCCGGTCCGGATCCAGAACCGCCTGGCTATCGCTCATCGACGCACCTCCTAAGCGGCCCCGAATCCCGAGTGTGCGGGGGCGCTTGCATGGTTTGCCCGATGCATCGCGCCAATTCCAGACACGGCGGCGAAACTTCCTGCATTGGCCGGCCCGCGCGCGCGCCGGCGGCTTTTGCGATCGGTCGCCAAAGGCCAAGAGAAGCAATCGCCTAGGTGCTGACCACCGTCGGATTTAGCCGTTTCTTTACCGTCGGCGGGGTAGTTTGGAGCCGATGATACGGATCACCTTGGCCTTGTTGCTGGTTGCCGGAATCGTGGGATGGATGATGCCGAGCGGGCATTCGACCCCGCCGCCGGTCGCTGCCAGCGTGCACCTGGTCAACCATCCATCGTCGAGCAGCGCAGCGCCGATCAACCCCGACCTGCCGTCCGACGCCGTCCAGCTGCAGCGGGAGGCCAATGGCCATTTCTTCGCCAATGTGCAGATCAACGGATCGCCGATCCGGGTGCTGGTCGACACCGGTGCGAGCGCCATCGCGCTGTCGCGGAGCGACGCCCAGCGCGCCGGCCTACCGGTGTCGGCAGGCATGTTCAGCGTCGTCGGAGAGGGCGTCGACGGTGACGTTCACGGCGAATATGTCGTGCTCGGCACGGTCAGTCTCGGGTCGAAATCGGCCGAAAAGGTTCCGGCCGTGATCCTCGACGCCGGCGAGCAGTCGCTGCTCGGCCAGAGCTTCTTGAGGGAGTTCGAGACAGTCGAAATCCATGGCAATGTAATGCTGCTGCGCTAACGCCGACTGTTAACCCGGCCGACAATTGTTGACGCTTTCGAAAAAGTGTATGACGAGCTCGCAGACCGGGGGAATCGGGGCATGTGGAAATCGCTGATCGGTTTGGCGCTCGTGACAAGCTCGGCTAACGCCTGGGCGGCGTCGAACTCGACTGACTTTGGAATTCGCACGTTTGGCGTGCCGACCGCGACGCTCGCCAATAGGCTGCAGATACACTCGACCATCGACTTGCACGCGATCGCCGGACTCGGCTCGCACTGGGGCCGGGTGACCAGCACCTATCGCTCGGTCGAGCACAATCGCGCGGTCGGCGGCGTGCGCAACAGCTATCATCTGAGTGGACGGGCGATCGATATCTCGCGCCGGCCGGGGGTGACCCACAGCCAGATCGCAGCCGCCTTTCGCAGCGCCGGTTATTATCTGATCGAATCGCTCGACGAAGGCGACCACAGCCATTTCGCGTTCGGCGGGCGTGGGTACGGCGGATCGGGTGGATCCGGCGGATCGGCCTTATCGGTCGGAACCGCAGTCGCAATCGGGTCGTCGGGATTGATCGGGACGGCGTCGGCGCCGGCCCAGCGGATGGGCAGCTTCAAGGCGCTGAGGGGCCCCAAGGCAGCCCCGATCGCGACCCAATGGGGCATGGTCAGCGCATCCGGCGCGGTCCTCAAATAAACGGATTGCCCGACTGAGCGGTTCGGATTTTGGCCGGCGCGGCCGGTCCGCGCTGCGCTATTCTTCAAAAGCTCCAATGAACAATTCGTCGACCGTCAGTCGCTCGAGCTCGAGGTCGAGGGCGCGATAGGTTGCGCCATGCTCGTCCTGAAAGCGCTCGAACGCGGCTTGCGACTGCCAGCGCTCGAGGGTCAGCCACAGTCCGCCGGCCCGGTCCGGGGCGAGCAGGCTGGCGCCGATGAAGCCCGGCGCCTGGCGGAATAGCCGGGCCCATGGTCCGTCGCCGGCGTAGGCCGCCGCAAACTCCTGCTCGCACCCGGGAGCGGGTCGGAAACGCCAGATCCGGACATGGGTCACGAGCGCTATTTAGGCAAAGCGGAGCGGATGGCTCAAGTGCCCGGCACTGACGGACGCGAACCCGGCGCTGGACGTAGAAGGGCCCGCCCAACGCAAGTCGGACGGGCCCAGCACGCAGTACACATCGGGTCAGATCGGCCGACCTGGTCCCTGCATGTCCCCCCAGGGGATCCAAGGGGGCATGGTTGGACGATAATTACAGGCTGGCGCGGGGCGCGGACAATCGGCCGGTTGGCGCCGTCCCACTTTGATACTTGGCCAAAATGCCCGCCGGCGGCGTTGACGAAATCGACAAAAAAGAACCGACCTGGTAAAAAACGCTTGATAGCGTCACGCTCATTGGGTACATCACAGGCAGTTATATACGTGACGTACCGATCAGAAAATGATAGTGAGTCGGGGACAGGCCGGCGGCTAACCAACGTGGAGATCACGCCCGAGATGATCGACGTGGGGCATCATCAGTTTTGCACTTTTGATTCCCGCATCGAGGAAATCGAGGATGTTGTGAAGCGCATCTATTGCGAGATGAGGCTGCTAGAACCGCGGGGTCGGTTTAGGATCCTTTGAGAACATACTAATCCCCAAAAACAGCATGCCATTAAGAAGCTGAACCGCACGAATGAATCGCGCTCTCCGGTCATGCAAAGGGAAATCTTCCGGCTTTCCGAAATCCCAGATCACCTCGGGCGTATTGAAAACGAGATGCTTATCCAGGCACGTAAGTCCGTCGATGTGATCACATGCAGGCTGAGTGTCGAAAGTGTGCGCTCCGATCTTATGGGCAGAGGCGTTCCGCACGCCTTTGACCCGTATTAGATCGTCGCGGGTTTCTAGGCTGATAGCGCCAATGAGGAGCGCTGTAGTTATTCTCGAGGCGAAGGTGCGGAGGATGCCGGTCTCGCGAAATGCGTCGTCCAGCGCTTTCTTGTGAGAGTGGAGCCGGGATTTGACGAATTGCGCTAGACGTTCGTCGAGGATCGATCCGAGCACAATTCCAACAACTCTGTCGGGATAGGCCTCAGGGTCGGACACCATGGCTTGAATGAAGCTTACAGCCTCGTCATTGTGCATGAACCACAAAGAGAGCCTCCTAATGCCACAAGATCGCGACCATGAAGATGACCAGCGGCGCGACGAATTGCTCCGCCGCGCGCTGGCGACTCCTCCGATCAGTAACGAGACTATCGTCAAGCGATCGAAGGAGTCTCACCGAAAGTGACGCTTGCGACGCTCCCCAAACCAACGGGGTGGCTCGAAGTAGTTAGGCTGCGAGCGAACTAGGTTGCCGGTACATGAGGCGTTTCCCGCGCGCACCTTTCAAAGCTTCTGCGGTACGCTCCGTGTCGGAGATTTTGCGGGTGCTGTAGCGGAAGTCGAACTCGACCAGATAACGGTGCATGTGGGCGGCGCTCCAGTGATGATAAGTGCCGACGACGCCGCGCTTTAGGATGCTGAAAAAGTTCTCCGCGCTGTTCGAGTGAATGTTGCCCTCGGCATACTGGCGACCAGCATGGAGAATGTGACCGTGACCGGCGAACTCGCGGCCAAAGGCTTTGTAGAAATGGGCTTCGTCGGTCATCAAGTTGATGCGCGATCGATGTTGGTAACGAGAGCGGAGCGGATGGTGTTGCCGTGGATATTGGCGACATGGAACGAACGGGCGCGACCGCCGCGCTCGACTAGGGCTACAACCTTTTTCTTCGGCGCGGGCCGCGTGAAAGCGCGGTTGCCATAACGGCCACCAACGAACGTCTCATCGGCCTCCACGATCATGTCAGGACCGCCAAGCGGACCGCCTTCGTCCTTCATGGCTTCACGGATGCGATGCTCCATGAACCAAGCCGACTTGTACGTGATGCCGAGCGAACGGTGCAGCTCATGGGCGCTGAAACCTTTCTTGCCACCGCTCAACAGGCGGAACGCCATGAGCCACTTGTTCAACGGGATTTTGCTGTCCTCAAAGATGGTGCCGACAGTGACGGTGAAGGGCTTCGCGCAAGCGTTGCACTTGTACACGCCAGGGCGCGTCGACTTGCCCGCCAGCTTCGTGATGCGGTCAGTGCCGTGGCAACGCGGGCAGACAGGACCATTCGGCCAATGGAGAGCTTCAAGGTGCTCACGGGCCTTGTCAGCGTCGAAGTAAATTGGGTCAGTTAGGTTCGTCATCGGAATTGCCTCTGTCTGTCCGATAACCCTAGCTTCCCTCTGCTAGTACGTCAAGTATATAATTGCCACATCACAGGAACAGTGGCAAATTGCCGGCCAAGCGCAGAAGGAGCTGTTCCATAACGAAGCCCTTCAAGTGCTCGACGTGATCGTCGCCGCGGCGGTCGAACAGCCGCCGCTGGCGACGCCGCCAACCACCCTGGCGATTGGCAATTGTTACATCGTCGGTGCCAGCCCGACCGGCGCCTGGTCGGGGCACGCCCAGCAAGTGGCAGCCTTCACCAGCGGCGGCTGGCGCTTCGTTGCGCCACGCGATGGCCTCAACGTCTTTGTCCGGAGCAGCGGCGAGGTCGCGGTCTACAGCACTGGTTCGTGGGAAATCGGAACCCTGCGCGGGTCGCAAGTCGAGCTCGGCGGCGACCAGGTGGTGGGCCCGAGAAGCGCTGCGATTGCCAACCCCAGCGGGGGCTCCACGGCCGACACCGAGGCGCGCGCGGCGATTGGTCAAATCCTCACCGCGATGCGCGGGCATGGCCTGATCGCCATGTAAGAAAGCACAGGCAGGCCGAGTTTTACAGTCAAGTCGATCGGTAATTGAGGCTTTTGAGCAACAACTTCGGCCAACCTTCGGCTTGCGCGAAAACCGGCGCTCTCATATGAGTTTGCCCAGTTCATTTCACAGAACAGACTGAAAGGGGAATTATATGCGCAAGCTGGCCATTGGCATGGCGCTCGCAACGACCGCGTTTGCCACGCCGGCTGTCGCTCGCGACGGCTCCTGGTACGCCGGAATTGAGGGCGGACTGATGATCGTCGAGGATTACAACCTCGATTATAACGACGGTGCGCGCAATATTAGCAACGGCGTCGACATCGGCCACAACAAGGGCATCGATGTTGACCTCGTCGCCGGCCGTGATTTCGGGAGCTTCCGGGCTGAAGCCGAGCTCGGCTACAAGCGCGCCTCGATCGACGAGATCGGGTTCCAAGACGAACTGGTCAACACGCAGCTGTCTGGCGGCTTCTTCAACGCCAACGGTCGCGGTACTGCCGTTTCGGCAATGATCAACGGTCTGTTCGACTTCGGTGACGACGACAGCTGGTCGGGTTACGTCGGCGGCGGTCTCGGCTACGCCCGCGTTAAGTATAACGCGGTTGTCAGCGATCCGACCTTCGGCACTCCGGGCAGCGGCACGCCGAACCCCCTGCAGTCGTTCGGTTTCTCCGACTCCGACGACGCATGGGCATGGCAGCTGATTGCCGGCATTCGTGCCGCGATCAGCCCGAATGTCGACCTCGGCCTGAAGTATCGCTTCTTCAACACGGCGAAGCTCAACTTCCGCGACAGCGATGGCGTCGACGACTTCACCGTCGACGGCAAGTGGCGGTCACACTCGCTGCTGGCGAGCTTGATCTTCAACTTCGCTCCGCCGCCCCCGCCAATGGCTCCGCCGCCGCCACCCCCGCCGCCGCCTCCGCCGCCTCCCGCGACGCAGACGTGCCCGGACGGCTCGGTGATCCTGGCGACGGATATGTGTCCGGAACCGCCGCCTCCGCCGCCGCCGCCGCCGCCCGAGCCAGAGCGCGGCTAAGGCAAGGCGACAGCGGGACCGACGGTCTCGTAAGTCTAGAAGACCGGCTCGGAGGTTCGCCTCCGGGCCGGTTTTCTTTTGGGTAAGGCAGGGTGTTTGCAGGCACGCAAAGCGTGCCGGTCTTGCCCTTAGATCCGGACGGCCCGTCGCCGCGAGGAGGGTGAGCAAGCGCGGCCGACCGCAGCGCACCCGGCCAAAGGCGCGCTACGGGTCGGACCGCAACTCGTCAGGCGAGATTATTTGGTGGCGGCGGCGACCTGCTGCGCGGCGGCCGGCTTGTCCCAGCCGTAGACATCGGTGAGGTAGGTAACCCCGGAGCTGCTCGGTTGAGCCGTCAGATAGGTTAGATAGACCGGCACACCCTGAGGCAGCGCCTGGCGGATTTCTGCTTCGGATGATGGCGCGACCGGGTCGCGGCCGAGCAGCCAGCGGCCGAGCCGCGAAGCATCTTCAAGCCGGACGCAGCCGTTGCTCAGGGTCCGTTGGGTCTTGGCGAACAACGCCTTGTTCGGGGTATCGTGGAGGTAGATGTCCTCCCCGCTCGGGAAGCGGAATTTCATCTTGCCCATCGAATTGGCGGCGCCGGGCTTCTGGCGGACGCGGATCTCGATCTTGCCCGACTGAGCATCTTTCCAGTTGATCGTGTCGGGCGAAATGGTCGCGCTATTCTCGCTCCAGTCGGCCATCACTTCATAGCCGTGGCTCTTGAGATAGCCGACGCCCTGCTTGAGCACGTTGGGGGCGATGGTCTTGCGCACCAGGTGAAACGGCACGTTCCAATAGGGATTGAACGTGACGTAGTGGATCATGCTGGCGATCATCGGGGTCGGCAGTTCGGGCATGCCGACGATCACCTTCATCGAATCAACCGCCACGCCATTTTCATACATCGTCAGCCGCTGCGTCGCCGCGTCGACGACGATGAAGCGGCCACCGGCGGGCAGCACCCGCGCACGCTCGAGGTTGGCGAGCAGGCGCGAGTCCGGAGCGGCGCCGGTCGCCTGGGCCTGCAGCCAGGCCGCTTCGCGAATTTGCCCGTAGGTCGGATTGACGTTTGAAACCGCATTCAAATAGGCTTCGAGCGACGGCGCCGCGGCAGCGGTCAGCAGGATCTGGTCGGGCCGGCTGTTTTGCGGAGCCAGGATCGAATAGCCGTAGATCTCGTTCGGCACCGGACGCTTGAGCGCCTGGACGTAAACCACCCATGCCGATGACAGGATTTGCTCGGACGCCATGACATCGGCGGGTTTGCCGGTGCTCGCGCGAGCGATCGCTGCTTCGACCTGGGACGCGAGCTGCGGACCCGACGACAGGCCGTCGAATTGCGCGCGCTTGAGGATCGTGACGAGACGACCGGCGGCCGGATTGGCGACGCCGCCGCGGAACCACAAGGGCGTGGACCATTTGCTGTAGAAGGCCGAAACCGCTGCGCCAGGCGACACGGCCGCCGGCTGGATCGTGGCGGAAGCGAACGCCGGTTGCGCGGCGACGGGAGCAGTCTGGGCGACTGCCGCACCGGTCTGGACGAACAAGGCGGCGCAGGCGACCGACCGAAGGGTTTGCGATTTCATGCCTATCCTCTAGCGATGCGAATATGAATATCAGGGGTATGAGTGCACCTTCGAAATTGCCACGGCGCGGCCGGAAAGTCAGTGACCTTTGGCAATTTGCGAGACGATTGCCGTACTGGAGTGGACAGATTGTGTCTCCAGTGCATCACTCGCGCGAGGCTCGGGGTTGCAAACCGGCTCGAGTGGGCGGCCGACACGGGACGGCGGGCGCAGGCGAGATCTTGCGCGCAACCGGCAAAGCGATGATGCGGTCGATTGCGAGTGCGGTCATGGCCGTGACGCTTGCGGCTAGCGTAGCGGCTCAGCCGGCGCACAATGCGGGTGGGTTTGTGGTCTTCTTCGACCTCGACCGCGCCGACCTGACGCCCGACAGGGCGCTGATCCTGGATAATGCCACGGCCGCCTTTCACCAGGCGGGCCAGACCCAGGTGATGCTGACCGGCTTCGCCGACCGGGCAGGCTCGGCCGCGCATAATCTGAGCCTGTCAAACCGGCGTACCCAAGCCGTTCGGGCGTATCTGGTCAGCCGCGGCGTACCCGATAGCGCGATTGCCGTCGCTGCGCGGGGTGAGCAGGGCCCGCGGGTGGGGACACCCGACGGCGTTCGCGAGCCGCAGAACCGGCGCGTCGAGATTACCATCGGTCCGCGCCCGGCCCAGTGACCGGCGCCTGGCCGGCATCCGCTTGGTGATTGCGGATTTCCATCGCATAGGCGCGGATCCGCACAGATTATTCGTGATACGCAGCAACAAGGGGCGACGATGAACATCCAAGGAATTGCAGCGGTGGTAACCGGTGCCGCATCGGGCCTGGGCGAAGCCACCGCGCGCGAGTTGGCGCGGCGTGGGGCCAAGGTCGCGGTGCTCGATCGCGATGCTGACAAAGGCCAGAAGGTCGCCGCCGAAATCGGCGGGATCTATTGCGAGGTCGACGTGACCAGCGATGAGAAAGTTGCCGCCGCCTTCGCCCGCGCCCGCGGAGCTCATGGGCAGGAGCGGGTGCTGGTCAATTGCGCCGGGGTTGCCAATGCCGCCAAGACGGTCGGCCGCGACAAGGCGACCGGCGCGGTCAAATTCTATCCGATGCAGCAATTCGAAATCGCGATCGCGATCAATCTGGTCGGCAGCTTCCGCTGCATCGCCCATTCGGCCGCCGGGATGGTCACGCTCGACCCGCTCGAGGATGGCGAACGGGGCTGCATCGTCAACACTGCTTCGGTCGCCGCTCAGGACGGGCAGATCGGGCAGGCGGCTTATTCTGCTTCGAAGGGCGGCGTGCTGGCCATGGCGCTGCCAATCGCGCGCGACCTGATGAACGACGGAGTGCGGGTCAACACCATCCTGCCGGGCGTGTTCAAGACGCCGATGGTGGCGATGATGCCGGACAATGTGCAGGAGGCGCTGGGGGCCCAGGTGCCGTTCCCGAAGCGGCTCGGCAAGGCCGAGGAATATGCCAAGCTCGCCTGCTTCATGGTCGAAACCCCGTATCTCAACGCCGAAGCGATCCGGCTCGACGGCGGCATCCGGATGGCGCCGCGCTAGGTGTTGCCAGTGGATGAGCTCAAGCTGCTCGATGCGCTGACCGATGCCTCGAGGGAGGCCGGCGAAGCGATCTTGGAGATCGTGCGCAGGGGTTTCGATGTCGAGACCAAAAGCGATTCCTCGCCGGTGACAGAAGCCGACCGCGCCGCCGAACTGGTCATCCTCGCCGCTTTGGCGCGGGCCGCGCCGGGGGTCCCGGTGATCGCCGAGGAGGAAGTCGCGGCCGGGCGAATCCCCGACCATGACGATGTCTATTTCCTGGTCGACCCGCTCGACGGCACCAAGGAGTTCATCCGCGGCGGCGACGATTTCACCGTCAACATCGGGCTCATCGCCGGCGGCGTGCCGCGCCTCGGCGTGGTGTTCGCACCGGCGCGCGGGGCGTTGCACGGCGGGCTGGTCGGGCACGGCGCGTGGCTCGAGCAGGGCGGCAAGCGGCAGCCGATCGCCACCCGGCAGCCGGGCACCGAACTCACCGCGGTCGCGTCCAAGTCGCACTTCAACCAGGCCACTGCCGACTATCTCGACCAGGCCGCCCGCGGCTGCGGTTATGTCGGGGTTGGGTCGTCGCTCAAATTCTGCATCGTCGCCGAGGGCCGCGCCGACATCTACCCGCGCCTGTCGCCGACCAGCGAATGGGACACTGCGGCCGGCCATGCCGTCCTGCTCGCCGCGGGCGGCCGGGTCGACGGTCCGGACGGGCAGGGCTTGCGCTATGGCAAGCGCGCCTTCCTCAATCGCGGCTTTGTCGCCACCGGCGGCTGGGCGCCGCCGCCGATCGGTCCGTGGCTCGAGGAATTTTCGGGCGGTGGCGATCTTCCCCAGGGCGTCTGACCTCAAGCGAAGCCTATGACCCCGAGCGCCGGAGCCCCGGGAAGAGACTAAGCCAATCCGGATCAATCTGCGTCGGGCGGGCCTTCCAGCCGCCGCGACGCAATTGCTCGACTTCGATCCGAACCGCTTCGAGACATACATGGATGTCGTCGATTTCGGCGCTGCCGCGTCGTGCGGAGCTGAGGGTTCGGGCGAGGCGCTGCGCGTCGGCGACCGCGGCGGCTAGTTCGGTCAGCCACCGGGCGCGGTCCTCGACTGCAGTCCTGCCGTCCGATTGTTTCACGATGCTCCTCCCGAAGCACCGGTTTAAAGCATCGTTGGTCGCTGATCGGCTGAGAAAAAGTCCGATGTGGAGCCAAAATCGTCTGACATTTATCCACTGTGCGTTATTAACATAAGTTGCTCGGATGTTATTTACCCAAGCGAGGGGGCATAATCATGACCGCCTACCTGACTGACGCGCAAAACCCTGCGATTGGCTTCGAACGACCGCCCATTCTTGTCGCTGGCGACGGCCCGGCGGCGCTCGATCGCGCGACTCGAACGGTCGAAGCCTGCGGCATCAGGATCGCCGACACGGTGGGATTGGAGCAGGCGGCCGAACGAATCGACCTGCAGGCCGCGGCATCGGCCTTGTGGATTGAGCTCGAGGGCGATCGCGGCCCCGTGATGGACCGCTTGCTCGACCATGTGAACCGCCACGCCGGACAAGGCCGTTACCGGGCAATCGTGGCGGCTCCGGCGGACCTGCTTGACGTCTTCGCGGCGCGGCTCACCGATGGCGGCGTGGAGCTGCTGGTCGACGCCAACGAAGCCGATCGAACGGCCGCGCTGGCGGTGGCGTTGACCGACGCCGGTCGCCCCGACCGGTTGTCGGATATCGCGTCCGACCATAATGCCATCCGGCTGCGCCAGCTGAGCGACGAAGTCAGCCGGATCGCCTCGACCCTGGCGCGGCTTTCGACCGGACCGGCGACGCCAGCGCCACCGACCGAACAGCCACCAGTCGCGGGCGACCTTCTGCAGGTTTCGGCCGACGCCGTGCGATCGGTCATCCGCGCCCGGCGGCTGCGCTCGCGCTACTTTGATGAGGGCATGTTCGCCGACCCCGCGTGGGACATGTTGCTCGACCTGCTCCAGGCGGAAATCGCGCAGTTGCGCGTGCCGGTCTCGAGCCTGTGCATCGCCGCCTCGGTTCCAGCGACGACCGCGCTGCGCTGGCTCAAGTCGATGACCGCCAGGGGATTTTCGTTCGGCGGGCGGACCCCAACGACGGTCGCCGGGTGTTTGTCGAACTCGCCCCGCCGGCGAGCCAGGCGACGCGTCGCTACTTCGCGGATGCCGGCAAGGCGATGGTCGTCTGATCACGCCGCAGCGAGGATCGCGCGGGCAGGGTTGCGCGCGACGATGTATCGCGCGTGGTGGGCGCTGACGGGCTCGAACCGCCGACCCTCTCGGTGTAAACGAGATGCTCTACCAACTGAGCTAAGCGCCCTGCGCGCGGTTCGTGCCATGCAGTGGACGAGCGAGCAAGAGTTGGGCCCCGTCGCGCGCCGGCGTGCGACCTTGTGGTCGCGCAAACTGGTGGTCGCGCAACCGTAAGGCCGCGCGCCTCCTGACCGCGCAACTTACCGGTCACGAAACTCCTGGCCGAATACTCTTCCGGCCGAGCGAGACTCTCGCCGAGCGAACTTCTGGCCAAGCGAATGTTTGGCTGAGCGAACCTCGCGCCGAGCGATGCCCTAGCGGATCGAACCTCTCGCCGGGCGAAGCCCTAGACGCTGATCCAGCCCAGCGCCCACAGCAGCACGGCGGTGGCTAGGGCGGAGGAGAGCAGCACCCCGATGCAGCCGTAACGGCTTGAAAACAGTAACAACACCGGGCGGGCTCCTCGACTTCGCCCAGGGACGCGGGCTGCGAGGGTGTGAACAGTTCGCGCCGATTAAAAGGTCCGCACGAGCCTCACCGCGACCGCCAGCCACGGCGGGTCGGCGATGACCGTTTGGCGGCCGCCGGCTCCCAATGGCAGCAGCTGGAGCTTGCCGCCGGCGCCGTCGACCCCGGCTTCGCGCCCGATCAGTCGGCCAAACAGGAACCGTCCCGCCGGGCGCGGGACCAGCACGTCGCGGTTGAGGGCGCGGGCGAACTCGTCGGGCTGGAGCTGGTCGCACCACAATTCGTCGCCCGAGCGATAATCGCCGAGGCTCGAGGAGACGGTGACGGCGACTTGCCCGGGGTTGGCGCGGGGCGGGACGACCAGCGCCGTCCGCTTCGGTGCCGACGCGCCATTGGCGCCGATCACCGCGACCACGCCAAGATCGGCGCGGTCACCATGATCGACCAGATCCGAGGCTTCGACCCCGAGCGCGCTGGCAATGCGGTTGAGCCAGCCGACCGACACGGTGCGGGTGCCGGTTTCGAGCCGGCCGATGGTCTGCGGCGTGGTCGGTGGCTGGCAGGCGCGCGCGACGTCGTCGAGAGTCATGCCCCGGGCGCGTCTCACTTCGCGGATCCGCGTGATCATCGAAACCCCCTGCGCCAAAAATTAAATAACCAAAGCGGTTTTTTACTGTCCTACAGTTTTGCCGTTGTGGCAAGACCAT
>JBDTRT010000135.1:0-10414 GCA_039931595.1 Sphingomicrobium sp. | reverse complement strand
CGGCCGGATCGCGGCCGGTGACCAACGTCCGCAACCTGTCGAGCCCGTTCTGGCGTGGCGCGCTCAATGACCCGTTGCGGCGCTGCCTGGTGCCGGTCACTAGTTTTTGCGAATGGACCCCCGAGCCCGATCCGGCGACCAAGCGCAAGTCGAAGGCGTGGTTCGCAATGGCCGAGGAGCATCCGCCGTTGTTCGCTTTTCCCGGCCTGTGGCGCCCGGGTGAAGGCGGGCCGTTCATGGCCTTCCTGACCTGCGCCGCGAACGACACGGTCGGCGCGGTCCATTCCAAGGCGATGCCGGTGATGCTTCGTCCGTCCGATGCCGAGCGCTGGCTCGACAGCGAACGAGCCGATGCGTGTTCGCTTGCGCAGCCGTTCGAGGATATGGCGATGCGCCGGGTGAGTTGAGCGAGCTAACGATCACGAATCAGGAGAAAGCGATGGCCAAGAAAGTAAGTCCGGCAAAGTCTGCAACGAGCGGGCGCAAGCGCGCCGCGACCAAACCCAAAGTCAAGACGGCGGCACGCAAGCCGGCGCGCAAGCCGGCCTCGGCCAGGGGTGGTCCGCGCGACAATGCGGTCGACGCCCTGCTCAAGCTGCTCGAAAGTCCGCTGGTCGCCGACCTGCTGGCGGTTGGCGCGAGCGCGGCCATGGCGGCGATCACCGAGAGCCGCCACACCCGCCGGACCGGCGCCGACGCCAAGTCGGGCAAGACTGCCAAGGCGGCCGGCAAGGCCGCCGCCGCCGCGATCGGGCGCCGGCTGTCGACCGAGTTCGAGGAAATCAAGAAAGCGGCGACAAAACCGCGGACGACCGCAAAATCGTAAGCTTGGCGCGGCCGACGGCGCGTTCGGCATCGATCGTCCAGTCGCCCGGGTCGACGGTCTCGCCGCGGGCGGTTTCGATCGCCATCCAGCCGCCCGGCGCGAGCCAGCCGGCACTGGCGACCGCGCGCGCCGCGGCGGTCCCCGAACCGGCCGCATAAGGCGGGTCGGCCACGACCAGGTCGAACGGGTCTGATCTGGGTAGCGCCAGCGCCGAACCGCCGATCACCTGCGCCCGGTCGAGCGCGCCAAGCTCGGCCGCATTGGCCTTGATCGCGGCCACGGCACTGGCGTCATTTTCGACCAGGCAGGCGAAGGCCGCGCCGCGCGACAGCGCTTCGAGCCCAAGCGCGCCGCTGCCGGCGAACAGGTCGGCGACGCGCAGGCCGTCGAAACCGCCAAGGCGGCTGGTGAGCATCGAGAACAGAGTCTCGCGGACGCGGTCGGCGGTCGGCCTGGTGTCCATCCCCGGCGGCGCCTGGAGCTGGCGGCCGCGCCATTGCCCGGCGATAATTCTCACTGCAATTACCTCCATCTCGCAGCGGAACGCGCTGGCTCCGTTGGATCAGCCGAGCCCCACGGTTTTTATTTGTCCGCCTGCAACCACCAAATGGTCAATGAGGTGAATATCGAGGTCCGCCGATATCCTGCGCAAGCGTGCGGTTGCTTGGATATCTGAAATGCTCGGTGTCGGGTCTCCTGAGGGATGATTGTGAACGAGCAAGATGCCGGCTGCGCCGACATCGAGCGCGCGATGCAAGATACGACCAACTTCCATTGGCGTGCTCGCCAGCGACCCCTCTGAAATTGGCTCAATTCTAAGCAAATGCTGTTTCGCGTCGACGTAAATTGCAATCAGTCGCTCGCGATTGAGAGAACCCAAATGCGTTTGGATCAATTTTAACACTTCCGGCCGGCTCGACAGGACAGGACCTCGAGCAACATCCTCGGCCAGCGCGGCTTTCATAATATCGCGCGTAGCACTGATAATGCCGGCGAGCCTGTGGCCGGCGCTTCCGCAAAGCCGCCACCATGATGCTGACAGCAATCCCGAGATTGACCCGAAATCGCGGAGCAGTGTGACTGCCACTTGCGAATGGTCGGCAACGCCAAGACGTTCAAGATAATCGTCCAGCAACCGCCGTGTTGACGGCCATTCGCGCTCCCCGTCCCACCTGCCAAAACCTCGTGAAGACTGGACGCTCAGCGGAAGCTGAAGCTGAAGTTCTTCAAATTGAGCGTCGTCGCGCTGGGGGCTGTCAGAAGAGTCTGGATCCACTCGTAGCTATTTCAATTGCCGAAAAGAATTTCTTTCGGCGCGACCCGGCACGGTGGAGACATTACACCCCAAGATAATCAACAAAAAGCTAACATAAATTATTAAAGTGAAAACGCTCGTGAAAGCGCGCGCCGGACAGCGACTTTACTTGAGGCTGTTGCGGAAGTGCACGAGCTGGTTGCGATCGACTTCCGCGACTCCATTGGGGTCGAGTCCGGACAGGTCGAACGGTCCGTAACCGGTCCGGATCAACCGCGAGACCTGCAGCCCGAGATGTTCGAGCACGCGCCGCACTTCGCGGTTCTTGCCTTCGGTCAGGCTCATCTGGATCCAGCAGTTGCGCCCGGTCCGCCGTTCGAGGTTGGCGTCGATCGAACCGTAGCGGATGCCCTCGATGGTGACGCCCTCGGAAAGATCCTCGAGCGCCACCTGGCTGACCGTGCCGAAGGCGCGGGCGCGGTAATGGCGGGTCACTCCGGTGCGCGGCAGCTCGAGCTGGCGCTTAAGTTCGCCGTCGTTGGTCAACAGCAGCAAGCCTTCGGTCATGAAATCGAGGCGGCCGACCGGGATCAGCCGCGGCAGGCCCTTGGGCAGGCGGTCGTAGATCGTCGTGCGGCCTTGGGGGTCGCGCTCGGCGGTCAGCGTCGCCTGCGGCTTGTAGTAGCGGAACAGGCGCGGGGCGGAGGGCGGGCGCACCGCCTTGCCGTCGACCGTCACCCCGGCCAGATCGCCGAGCAGGGTCGCGGGAGTCGTCAGCACTTGCCCGTTGAGCGCAATACGGCCATCGGCGATCATACGCTCGATGTCGCGGCGCGAAGCCACGCCGGCGCGAGCGAGCAGCTTGGCAATGCGCTGCGGACCGATCTCGCGCGGTGCGGCCGGTTTCGGGACATTGCGTCCGGCACCGCGTCTGCGCGGCACTGGATCGGGCTTCGTTCGTTGCGGGGGCAAATGGTCGTCCTCGATAAAGGGGTCGGCCTTGAGCAAGGCCGCGGCCTTGAAAGGTGAAAATGCTGTTCGGCAAGCGCAACCAGATCGTCAAGCGGATCCTGATCGTCGAAGACGAACCGCTAACCGCGTTCGACAACGAAGTCATGCTGACCGATGCCGGTTACGAGATCGTCGCGACCCTCGACGGGTTCGACGAAGCGCTCGAACTCGTCGGGCGCGAGCAGATCGACTTGATCCTCAGCGACATCAGGCTGCGCAGCCAGTCGACCGGAATTGACCTGGCGCGGGCGGCGCGCGGGCAGGGCATCCCGACCCTGTTCGCCACCGGCCATGAGATTCCGGATGCGGCGACGGTCGCCGTCGGCTGCCTCAAGAAGCCCTATTCGGAACGCCAGCTGAGGGCCGCGATCGACAGCGTCGACCGCCATCTGTCGGGCGAACAGGTCAAGCCGGCCAAGGGCCTGGTGCTGTTCCCTCGCCTCGACGGCTAGCCCGTTGCCCAACCGCCGGCGATCCATTCATCGCAGGGCTAGGCAGGTCGTGAAACCAGGCTAAGCTGGGTTCGCAATCAGGGGAGGGGCGAAGTGGCAGAAGCGGTGGCGGCGAAGCGGCCGAAGGGCTGGAAGCTGCTCAAGACGGCGCTGTCGACCCGCAAGGCATCGACCATGCTCGCCTTCGGCTTCTCGTCGGGGCTGCCCTACGCGCTGCTGATCGGTACTCTCAATGCCTGGCTGGGCGAGGCCAACATCAACTTGGCGACGATCGGCGTGCTGTCGTGGATTGGCCTGTCGTACAGCTTCAAATTCCTGTGGTCGCCGCTGGTCGACCGCTTCCCATTGCCGCTGCTCGACCGCCTCGGGCGGCGCAAGAGCTGGATCATCCTGTGCCAGACGGTGATGATCGCCGCTTTCGCCGGCCTCGCCGCGACCAACCCGGCGACCAACATCGGCACGTTCGCGATTTTCGCGGTGATCGCTGCGCTGGCCTCGGCCACCCAGGACGTCGCGGTCGATGCGTGGCGGATCGACGTTGCCGATGAAAAGACCCCGGTCGAATTGCTGTCGGCGGTCTACCAGTTCGGATATCGCATCGCGAGCATCGTCGGCGGAGCGCTGGCGCTGGTGCTCGCCGCGCGCATGACCTGGTCGCTGGTCTATCTGATCATGGCGGCGCTGATCGGCATCCTGATCCTGGTCACGCTGCGCGCACCGGACACCGAACGGCCCAGCGCCGGCGTGCTCCACGGAGCGCTGGCCGAGCCGGGCGCGCTCGAGCCCGGGGCGCGGATGGTGGCGCTTGGGATCGTCGGCGTCAGCTGGGTGTGGGCGATCTACAGCATCGCCCATTTCATGATCTCGATGCTGACCACCGCACCCGGAGAAAAGCAGCCCTCGGTGGCCGACTTCACCAAGCATTACGGGCCGTGGATCATCATCGCGACGGTGATCGTGCCGCTGATCGTCGCCGCGGTTACCAACTGGCTGCGCAGCCACCATCGCTACGTGCTGACCAAGCAGGAAACCCATCACACGCCGGCGCGGACCGCCGCCAATCACCTCTACGTCGCTTTGGTCTCGCCCTTGTCGGAGCTCGCCGGGCGGCTCGGGTGGGGCGTCCTGATCGTGCTCGGGCTGATACTGACTTACACCCTGTGCTATAATATCTGGTCGTCGTTCGCTTTCCCGTTCTACCTCGATTTCCTCCATTACACGAAGGACGAGGTGGCGTTCGCGTCGAAGATCTTCGGCATCTTCATGACCATGATCGGGATCAGCCTGGGAGGCTATCTGTTCCTCCGCATCGGCCGCATTCCGACCATCCTGATCGGCGCCATCCTGCCGGTCTTCGGCAATTTCGTTTATGCCGATTTGGCCGAGGGCGGCGGGCGGATCGATGCGGTCGGCCACGTGCTTTTCCTCGACCGGCTGGCGACCGCGCTCGGCTCGGACGAGCGGATGACCCGCCTGCTGCTTGCCATATCCTACGAAAATATCTCGACCGGAATCGCCGGTGCGGCGTTCGTCGCTTATCTCTCGGGCATCGTCAGCAAGAACTTCACTGCGGTGCAATATGCCTTGCTGTCGTCGCTGACCTTCCTGATCGGGTCGCTCGGCCGCGGCATCGCCGGCGAGGCGTTCGACATTTACGGCTATGCGACGGTATTCCGCTGGACCGCCGCGGCCGGTGCATTCGCGATCCTGTTCGTCCTACTCGAAGGCATGCGGGTCGCCGCCGTCGGCCGCCAGGAGCGCGCCGACACCGCCGCCTCGGTCGATCGGACCAAGTCTTAGTCCGGCGCTTCGCCGTTGGCGGCGAGGGCCTGGCCGGCGAGGTAGAGCGAGCCGAAGATGAGCACGTCGGCGGCCCCGTCGTCATCACTGGCAAGCCGTTCGACCGCTTGATCGAGGGAGAACGCCGGATAGCATTCGCGCGGGCCAAGGCGGTTCTGGGCGAACATCGCGATGTCGCGCGGGTCGTGATGCGGATGCCCGGCCAGCGGCACGGTGTGAGCCTTGCGGATCAATCGCGCGACCGGGCCGAGCACGTCGGCGATGGGGCGGTTGCGGGTCAGCGCAAAAATGGCGTCGAACGGGGCGCGCGGCGTCATCGCAGCGGCGATCGCCTTGGCAGCACTGCGATTGTGCCCGCCGTCGACCCACATTCGCCGCCCCGGCAGCAGTGCGGTCAGCGGACCCTCGCCGAGCAGCTGCAGCCGGCCGGGCCAGCGCGCCGAACGGATGCCTTCGGCCAGCGCCTCGTCGGATATGGGCAGCGCCTGCTGGTGGCGGAGCATGGCGACGGCGAGCGCGGCGTTGAGCGACTGGTGGCGGCCGGGCAGGCCCGGCAACGGCAGGTCGAGCGTCCCGGCGGAGTCGCGATAGGCGATGCGATCGCGCGCGACCCGGGCGTCCCATGCATCGCCGCGCGGCAGCCAGTGCGCGCCGGCCTGTCCCGCGACCTCGCCGACACGCGCGGCAATGACTGGCGGATAGCGCTGGGTGACGAGCGGCACGCCGGCCTTGGCGATGCCGGCTTTTTCACCGGCGATGTCGACCAGCCGCCGTCCCAGAAAATCCTGATGATCGAGCCCGATCGCGGCAATTCCGCACGCCGCCGGGGAAGCGATGACGTTGGTCGCGTCGAGCCGGCCGCCAAGCCCGACCTCGATCACCGCCGCGTCGGCCGGGGTCCGCGCGAACGCAAGCAAGGCGGCGGCGGCGGTGACTTCGAAGAAAGAGGATTCGAGCCCGTGGTCGGCGTCGATCACTTGCTCGAGCAACGCGGCCAGCGGCTGGTCTTGGATCAGTCTGCCGGCGATCCGGATGCGTTCGTTGAAGCGGACCAGATGCGGGCTGGTGAACATGTGGACCGTGCGGCCCGAGGCTTCGAGCGCGGCGCGGAGAAAGGCGCAGGTCGAGCCTTTGCCGTTGGTCCCGGCTACATGGAACACCGGCGGTAGCGCATCCTGCGGGCGGCCGAGACGATCGAGCAGGACGGCGATCCGGCCGAGGCCGAGGCGGTCACCGGCCGGCGACAGTAAGGCTAGGCGGTCGAGCTGGGCCTGGACTGCGGGATGCGCCGACGTGGCGAAGTCGGCCATCAGGCCGCCTGCTTCTCCGGCGCGAGGAAGCCGATCAGGTGCGACAATCGCTCGCGCAGCTGGTGGCGCGGGACGACCATGTCGATGATTCCGTGCTCGAGCAGATATTCAGCGCGCTGGAAGCCTTCGGGCAATTTCTCGCGAATGGTCTGTTCGATCACCCGCTGGCCGGCGAACCCGATCAGCGCGCCGGGCTCGGCCAGCTGGACGTCGCCGAGCATCGCATAGGACGCGGTGACGCCGCCGGTGGTCGGGTCGGTCAGCACGACGATGTAGGGCAGGCGCGCTTCTTTGAGCTCGGCCAGCGCGACCGTCGTCCGCGGCATCTGCATCAGCGACAAGATGCCCTCCTGCATGCGGGCGCCGCCGGCGGCGGTGAACAATACGTATGGAACATGGTCGGCGATCGCCGCGCGCACCCCGACCAGAAAGGCCGAGCCGACGCCAATGCCCATCGACCCGCCCATGAAGGCGAAATCCTGGACTCCGACGATCACCTTGTTGCCGTCGACCGTGCCGCGCGCGTTGAGCAAGGCATCGCGCTCGTCGGTCGCGGCGCGGGCGGCCTTGAGGCGGTCGGTGTAGCGCTTGCTGTCGCGGAAGCGGAGCGGATCCTCGCGCACTTCGGGCGCCGGCAGCAGCTCATATTTGGCGGCATCGAACAATTGCTCGAAGCGCGCTTTGGGGCCGATCCGGTCGTGATAGTCACAGCGTGGGCAGACCCTGAGATTGTCCTCCCACTCCTTGAGGAAGACCATCGTCCCGCACTTGCTGCACTTGTGCCACAGATTGTCGGTGGTCTGGCGCTTGGGGAGGAAGGGAATGCCCTTTTTAACCCGGCTCAACCAACTCATTGCAGTCCTCGTTCGTCGCTTGCCGCCGCGCTAGTCGCAAGCGCGGCATATTGTCCACTCCCGGCCACGACCGGCTAGAGCGTCGCGGCGATGCTGCGGACCGCGGCCGACGGGTCGTCAGCCTCAGTGATCGGGCGGCCGATGACAAGGATCGAGGCACCGCGGTCGATCGCCGCGCGCGGTGTCACGACCCGCTTCTGGTCGGCTATGCCGCCATCCTTGGGGCGAACGCCGGGAACCACGAAAAAGCCGTCGGGCCAGGCCTTGCGCGCCGCCGCGACTTCCTCGCCCGAGCAGACGATACCGTCGAGCCCGGCGCTTTTGGCGAGCGCAGCGAGGCGGATCACCTGGTCGGCCGGGCTGCCCTTGACGCCCGCCGCGGCGAGGTCCTTTTCGTCGAGGCTGGTGAGCACCGTGACCGCGACCACGCGGGTGGCGGGCGACGCCGCCGCCTTGGCATTCTCAAGCATCGCCAGCCCGCCGGCGGCGTGCACGGTGAGGATCGCCGGCTCGAGCGGGGCCAAGGCGCGGACCGCCTTGGCGACCGTGTTGGGGATGTCGTGCAGTTTCAGATCGAGGAAGATCGGCAGGTCGAACTGGCCCAGTTCGGACACACCCGAAGGGCCGTTGGCGGCGAAGAATTCGAGCCCGAGCTTAAGTCCGCCGGCGACCCTGCGAACGGCGCGGGCGATGGCCAAGGCGCGGGTCAGGTCGGGGGTGTCGATGGCGACGAAGATCGGGCTCATATGGTGGCGGCTGCTTCATCCGGATCGGCCGGCGCCGCCGGCTCGGGCGGGTGCAGCTGGCGCCGGTCGATCTCGACCCGGCGGCGGACCGACCACAGTCGCGAGCGGTGGAGGATGAAGGTCGGCAGGAAGCCCAGCAGGAACATCAGCACCATCAACACCGGGATCTTGATGTCGACCTGGATGTCACCCCACAGATTGAGCGTCAGGTCGGACCAGTTGCGGCTCGCGAACAATGCGATGAACACGGCCAGAAGGACCCAGAACAGGGTCTTGAGAAATTGCATCGGCGAGGCTCCCGTCGCGCGGCTTTAAGCGACAGATGCGGCGAAGGCCAGCCGCGGAGGCGTTCGTCGCGCCATAGAATCGGCTCACCGCAGCCGGCCCCGCGCGGCGTTGAGCATCTCAAAGGCTCCCGCCACACAGCGACGGGGGTGGGAGAAGCGCGCTTGGACAAGCAGCACGTGATCGGATTAGGTGCGTTCGCTGCGGTCGTCTTGGCGGCGTTTGTCTTGATGCGGCCCGAGCCGGCCGCGCCGCCGGCCGCCGAAGCCGCCCGCGCCCACATGCAGCTGGCCGCTTTGTCGACTTCGGCGCGGCGCGACATCGATTACGCGGCGTTCGACGCGCGGCTCAAGCGGATGGCGCAAAAGCGGCCGGTGGTCGGGCTGGCGGTCGGGATCGTCGAGAACGGCCGCATCACCTTCCTCAACGGCTATGGCGAGACGCTCGCCGGCTCGGGCGAGAAAGTCACGCCAGAGACGGTGTTCCGCTGGGCCTCGGTATCGAAGGGCCTGGCAGCGACGATGATCGCCAAGCTGGCGGAAGAGGGCAAGCTCAGCTTCGATTCTCCCTTGGCCCAGTTTGCGAGCATGAAACTGCCCGGCGGAACCGAGGCGACGGCGACCATCGGCGACATGCTGAGCCATCGGCTCGGGCTCTATCGCAACGCCTATGACAATAAATTGGAAGAGGGGCAGGACACCCACTTCCTGCGCCGCTCGCTCGGCCAGCTCAACTCAATCTGTCCGCCCGGCACCTGCTGGAGCTATCAGAATGTCGCCTATGACGGGTCGTCGGAGATCGTCGAGCGGATTACCCACAAATCCTATCCCGATGCGGTCCGGGACAAATTGTTCAACCCGATCGGAATGGCCAGCGGCAGCGTCACCCGCGAAGGCTTGATGAGCTCCAAGAGCTGGGCGCGGCCGCACGATGCCGCGCGGCGCCCGCTCAAAGTGCTCGATGCCTATTACCGGGTGCCGGCGGCGGGCGGGATCAACAGCAACATCAAGGACATGTCGCTGTGGATGATGGCGCAGATGGGCGAGATGCCCGACGTGCTGTCGCCCAAACTGCTGCAGACGATCCACGCGCCGCTGGTCAAGACGCCGGGCGAACGCCAGCGCCTGCGCAAATTCCTCGAGCGGCTCGGCGAGGCCGATTACGGCTATGGCTGGAGGAGCTACGACTATGCCGGCCACCACATCGTCGGCCATCGCGGCGGGGTCAGCGGCTATCGCTCGCTGATTCTGTTCGACCCCGCCCGTAAGAGCGGCGTGGTGGCGCTGTGGAACAGCAATACCAACCAGCCGGCCGGCCTGGAATTCGAGGTGATGGACATGCTCTACCATCTGCCGTTTCGCGACTGGATGGAGCTCGACCAGGCACCGGCCAAAGGCGCGCACCCGGCCCATGACGAAATCCAGGCCGAAGGCAGCGCGGCGATCGCCTTGCGGGCGGCGAAAGTGGCGGCGCAGCACGGCTAGCTGAGCGACCGAACCAGCCGTCGCCGGGGCCTTGCGTCGCTGCCGAATTGCCCACTGCAACAATCATCAAGTGTTTGGGGCAACACAGGAACATGTCCCTCAAGTGGTTGTTCTCACCGCACAACCCAGGAGGTACCCCAACGGCCGATACCCAGCAGCAGGATGCGATCGCTCTACTCAAGCAGGATCACCGCACGGTCGCGGATCTGTTCAAGTCCTTCGAGAAAGCAAGCGGCGACGGCGCCAAGCAGAAAATCGCGCAGAAGATTTGTCTCGAGCTGACGGTTCACGCGACCATCGAGGAAGAGATTTTCTATCCGGCGTGCGAAGGCAAGGTCGACGAGGATCTGCTCAAGGAAGCCTATGTCGAGCATGACGGCGCCAAGGTGCT
>JBDTRT010000134.1:0-27299 GCA_039931595.1 Sphingomicrobium sp. | reverse complement strand
TTTCGCTGGCGGTCCACGAACTGTGCACCAACGCCTTCAAATATGGCGCTCTGTCAGCCGCCGGCGGGACTGTGGAGATGCGCTGGAGCGAAGCGGCAGGCGACCCCGCGAGGTTCGACTTCGAATGGGTCGAGCGCGGCGGCCCGGCGGCGCAAACCCCCAGCCGAAGCGGCTTTGGGATGCGCATCCTGCAGCGCGCGATGGAGCTTGAAACCGGCGGCAAGGCCGAGGTCCAGTTCGAGCCCAACGGCCTGCGCTATCGGATCACCGCCGCCCGCCACCGCGGCCCGCCGGACCAGGCCAAGGCCGCCTAAACTTTCAGCGCGCTTCTTGACGCGGTGCAAAAGCATCGCTTACCAGCCACTTATGCACTGCCCGCAAACCTTCGCCGCGCTCCCGACTGTCACCTGGTGGCCGGCCGCGACCTTTGCGGCGCGATGGCGCGACTGATCTAGTCCTTTTCCAGATCTTCGACTGCCCGCCCGCCTTGCGGCGGGCTTTTTCATTTCAGGTGCATTGCAATGAACTTCAATTCTTCCGCCGTTCGCGCGGCTCCGCCGCTGCTGGCCAACCCGGCGCCGGCGACCCCGCTGCTCGCCAATCCGTCGCTCGCCGACCAATCGGCACCCGTTCCCAACCCGCTCCCGCGCCTGCTCGCCGGAGAAAATCTGACCAGCCAGGACAGCGAGCATCTGTTCGAACGCCTGGTGCTCGGCAAGCTCGAGCCGGCGGAGATCGCCGGAATGCTGATCGCGCTCAGGATGAAAGGCGAGACCGCCGATGAGATGATCGGCGCGGCGCGGGCGCTGTCGGCCGCCGCAAAGCCGTTCGATCGGCCGGACTATCTGTTCGCCGATTGCTGCGGGACCGGCGGCGACAGTTCGGGCATGATCAACGTCTCGACCGCGACCGCGTTCGTCGCTGCGGCCGCCGGCCTGCCGGTCGCCAAGCACGGCAATCGCAGCGTGAGTTCGCTATGCGGGTCGGCCGACGTGCTCGAAGCACTCGGCGCGCGGCTTGACGTTGCGCCGGGCGATGCGCGGCGGCTGCTCGACCAGACCGGCTTCTGCTTCCTGTTCGCGCCGGCCTATCACCCGGGCATGAAGCATGCCGCATTGGTCCGCCGCCAGCTGTCGGTGCGGACCGTGATGAACCTGCTCGGGCCGTGCCTCAATCCGGCGCAGCCGCCGGTGCAATTGCTCGGCGTGGCGGATCCGAAAATGCTTCGGCGAGTCGCGTCCACGCTGGCCGCGATGGGCGTTCGCGAAGCGCTCGTGGTCCACGGCAGCGGGGTCGACGAAGTCGCGCTGCACGGCGAAACGCGGGCGATCAAGTTGTCGCGCGGAGCGATGGAGGACATCACCCTCGCGCCCGAGGATGCCGGCCTCGAGCGCGCCCCGCTGAGCGTCGTTACCGGCGGCGATGCGGTCGAGAATGGCGCGCGACTTCGCGCCTTGCTGGACGGCGCCGGGAGCTCGGCCGAACGCGATATCGTGGCGCTCAACACCGGCGCGCTGCTGCTCACCGCCGGCCTTGCGGCGACCCTCCGCGACGGCGTCGCATTGGCCACCGACACCTTGGTTTCGGGCGCCGCCGGCCGGGTGCTCGATCGCTTCGTCGAGGCGAGCCATGGCTGACGGCATTCTGGGTGAAATCGTTGCCGCCAAGCGGGCCGAACTGGCGCTGCGTTTTGCCGGCGTAACGCTCGACGGCCTGAGGGCGCGGGCGGTGCCGACGACGCGCAGCCTCGCCGCCGCGATCGCCCAGCCCGGCGCGCGCTTCATCCTCGAGATCAAGAAAGCGTCGCCGTCGCTCGGCCGGATCCGCAGCAACGCCGATCCGGCGGCGATCGCGCGCGGCTATGGCGGTGTCGCCGATGCGCTCAGCGTGCTGACCGATGGCGCTTATTTCGGCGGCTCGTTGGCCGATCTCGCCGCCGCCCGCGCGGCATTCGCCGGGCCGATCCTGGCCAAGGATTTTTTAGTCGACCCGCGCCAGGTCGCCGAAGCCCGGATCGCCGGCGCCGACGCGGTGCTGGTGATGCTGTCGGTGCTCGATGACACCGCCGCGCGCAGCCTGATCGCTGAGGCGCGGCGGCTCGGCATGGACGCGCTGGTCGAGGTCCATGACGACCCGCAGGTGCGCCGCGCGCTGGCGCTCGGGGCGCCGCTGATCGGGATCAACAACCGCGACTTGCGCGACCTCTCGATCGACCTCGCCACCACCGAGCGGCTGGCTCCGCTCGCGCCCGACTGCCTGCTCGTATCGGAATCGGGCATCGCCACTCGCGCTGCTGTCGAGCGCCTGTCGGGCAAGGTCGACGGCTTCCTCGTCGGCAGCGCGCTGATGCAGGCCGATGACCCGAGCGCCGCCGCGCGCCACTTGCTGTTCGGGCGGGTCAAGCTGTGCGGCCTCAATCGCCTGGAGGATATCGCCGCGGCCGCCCCGGCGACCTTCGCCGGCTTCGTGTTCGTCTCCGGAACGCCGCGCGCGGTGACCGTCGCCCAAGCCCGCCCGCTGGCTGCCGCGGTGCACAGGCCGGTCGGGATCTTCCGCAATGCCGCGACCGCTGCGATCGCCGATGCGGCGCGATCCCTGTCGCTCCACGCCGTCCAGCTCCACGGGGCCGAGGACGCCGACCAGATTGCTGACCTGCGGCGGATGCTGCCCGACGGGTGCGAAATCTGGGGCGCGGTCGACGCCGCCGCCGGCCAGCTCGACCGTCCCGGGGTCGATCGCCTGTTGTTCGACAATGGCTCGGGCGGCAGCGGGCAACGCTTCGACTGGGCCAGCGCCGCTCGCCACCCGAACTTGCCGCAAGCGCTGGTCGCCGGCGGCATCGGCCCGGCCAACGCCGCCGCGGCGATGGCGCTCGGCGCCTACGCTATCGATGTCGGCTCGGCGCTCGACCAAGCACCTGGCGTCAAGTCACCGGCCAGGATCGCCGCCTTGTTCGACGCTCTGCGCCCGGCCGCCCGCCGCGAGCTCGCCCAATGCGCCTGAGCGGCCGGTTCGGACGGTTCGGCGGCACCTATGTGCCCGAAATCCTGGTGCCCGCGCTGGAACAGCTCGAGGCCGCGTTCCTCGACGCGCAGGACGACCCTGCGTTCACTGCCGAGCTCGATGGTCTGCTCGCCGATTACGCCGGCCGCCCGACCCCGCTGACCCGCTGCCGCAATCTGCCGTCGACGATCTACCTCAAGCGTGAGGATCTGCTCCACGGCGGCGCGCACAAGACCAATCAGGTGCTTGCCCAGGGCCTGCTCGCCAAACGCATGGGCAAGCGCCGCCTGATCGCCGAGACCGGCGCCGGGCAGCATGGCGTGGCGACTGCGCTGGCGGGCGCGCTGTTCGGTCTCGAAACACGTATCTACATGGGCGCGCACGACGTCGAGCGGCAGCAACTCAACGTCTTCCGCATGGAGCTGATGGGCGCCGCGGTGGTGCCGGTCGAAAGCGGCGGGCGCGGTCTGAAGGACGCCATTAACGAGGCGCTGCGCGACTGGTCGGCGAGCTTCGCCGATACTCATTATCTGCTCGGCACGGTCGCCGGCCCGCACCCGTTCCCGCTGATGGTGCGCGAGTTTCATCGGGTCATCGGCCAGGAAGCGCGGGCGCAGATGCTCGACCAGATCGGCCGCTTGCCCGACGCCGCGATCGCCTGCGTCGGCGGCGGCTCCAACGCGATCGGCCTGTTCTCGGATTTCCTCGACGACGAGGTGCGGCTGGTCGGGGTCGAGGCGGCTGGCAAGGGGCTCGACGGCGCCGAGCATGGCGCGACCCTGCTGCGCGGCCGCCCGGGCATTCTCCACGGTGCCGAAACCTATGTCTTGCAGGACGAAGACGGGCAGATTTCGGACAGCTGGTCGGTCTCGGCCGGGCTCGATTACCCCGCCGTCGGGCCCGAGCATGCGCATCTCAAGGACAGCGGCCGCGCCCAATATGTCGGCGCCACGGACGCCGAGGCGCTGGCCGCGTTCAGGCTGCTCGCCGAGCAAGAAGGCATCTTGTGCGCGTTCGAATCGGCGCATGCGCTGGCCCACGCGCTTAAGTTGGCGGAAGCGGAGCCCGAGGCGATCCTGCTGGTTGGCCTGTCGGGTCGCGGCGACAAGGACGTTGCCCAGGCCCAGCAATTGCTCGGCCCGAGCACATGAGCCGCTACGCCGCGATGTTCGACCGGCTGTGCGGGGAGGGCGCGTTCGGCGCCTTCCTGATGCTCGGCGATCCAGACCTCGAGAGGTCCGCCGCGCTGCTCGACGCGGTGGTCGCAGGCGGCGCCGACATGGTCGAGGTCGGCATTCCCTTTTCCGACCCAGTCGCCGACGGGCCGGTGATCCAGGCCGCGGCCAAGCGCGCGCTCGATGCTGGAGTGAAGGTCGCCGACTGCTTCGATCTGATCGCGAGTTTCCGCGCCCGCCACCCGCACGTCCCGCTCGGCATCCTGACCTACGCCAATCTGGTGATGGCGCGCGGGCGCGACCACTTCTTCCGCCGCGCGGCGCAGGCCGGGGCCGACAGCCTGCTGGTCGCCGATGTCCCGGCGCGCGAGGCCGAGCCGTGGGCCGCGGGCATGCGCTCGGCCGGCCTCGACCCGGTGCTGATCGCCGCCTCGAACACGCCGCTCGAGACGATCGCGGACATCGCCAGACTGGGATCGGGCTACACCTATTGCGTGACCCGCGCGGGGATCACCGGAGTTCACGCCGCCGCGGAGTTCGACCGTGGGCTGATCGACGCCTTGCGCGATGCTGACGCAGCGCCGCCAATTTTTGGTTTCGGAATCGCCACGCCCGACCATGTCCGCGCGGCAATCGCGGCCGGCGCGGCCGGCGTGATCAGCGGCTCGGCGATCGTTGCTGTTGCGGCCCAGGGCGGCGACGTCGCCGGCTTTGTTTCGACCCTCAAGGCCGCAACACGGAACGACTCTCGCTCGCATTGATTGAATCGGCTCCGAAACCAGGAGGCGATGGATCATGGCAGCGCGACCGATTTGGCGGGGGCAGATTCGCCTCGCATTGGTGTCGATCCCGGTCGAGATTTACTCGGCGACCAAGAGCGGCGCGACGATCGCCTTCCACCAGATTCACGAGCCGACCGGCAAACGGATCAAATATGAGAAAGTCGTGCCCGGCGTCGGCCCGGTCGACCGCGACGAGATCATCAAGGGCTATGAAGTGAGCAAGGGCGAATATGTCCTGCTCGAGCCGGAGGAGATCGAAAGCGTCAAGCTCGAGAGCCGCAAGACCCTCGACCTCGCCCAGTTCGTCGACCTCCACGACATCGACGCGATCTATTTCGACAAGCCCTATTTCGTCGTGCCCGCCGACGACCTCGCCGAGGAAGCGTTCATCGTGCTGCGCGAGGCGCTCAGGCAATCGCGCAAGGTCGGGGTCGGCCAATTGGCGATGCGTGGCCAGGAATATGTCGTCGCCCTGAAGCCGTGCGGCCGCGGCCTGCTGCTTGAAACGCTGCGCTACGCCGACGAGGTCAACAAGGCCTCGTCCTATTTTCGCGAGATCGACGACGCCGAACCCGACGCCGATCTGCTCGACCTCGCCGCGACCTTGATCGAGAAGAAGACCGGCAAGTTCGACGCGTCCGAATTCCACAACCGCTATGTCGACGCCTTGAAGGATCTCATCGCCGAAAAGCGCAAGCGCAAGGGCGAGATGGTGATCCAGGACCCGGACGACGGCAAGCGGCCGGGCGGCTCCAACGTGATCGATCTGATGGCGGCGCTCAAGAAGAGCCTTGGCGACGACAAGGGCGGGGCCAGGAAGCCGGCGGCAAAAAAGGCCCCGGCCAAGAAAACCGCCGCGCCGGCCAAGAAGGCCCCAGTGCGCAAGCGGGCCTGACCGATGGCCAAACGCCCGCTCGATATCGCGACTTACAACGCCAAGCGCGACTTCAAGAAAACCGCCGAGCCCAAGGGCCGCAAATTGAAGGGCAAGGGCGACAGCTTCGTCGTCCAGAAGCATGACGCCTCGCGGCTCCACTGGGATTTCCGCCTAGAGCTGGACGGCGTGCTGAAAAGCTGGGCGGTGCCCAAGGGGCCAAGCCTCGACCCCGGCCAGAACCGGCTGGCGATGCGGACCGAGGATCACCCGCTCGATTACGGCGAGTTCGAGGGCACAATTCCCAAAGGCGAATATGGCGGCGGCACGGTCATGCTGTGGGATCACGGCCGGTGGATCCCCGAGCCCGGCAAGGACCCGTCGAAGACGATCGAGGAAGGTCACCTCCATTTCGCGCTCGAGGGTGAGCGGATGCACGGCGACTGGGTGATGTTCCGCTTGAAGGGCAAGCCGGGCGAAAAAGCCGAGCCGTGGATGCTCAAGAAGGGCACCGACGATTTCGCCAATGCCGAGGCCGGCGATGCCCTCGTCGAGGATTGCGTGACCAGCGTCACCACCGGGCGGACGATGGCCGAGATTGCGTCAGGCGCCGACGTCTGGCGCTCTAACCGCGGCGGGCAAAAGGGCGGCCGGGCGAAGAAAAAAGCGGCCGCCGCGCCGCCGGAGTTCGTCCCGCCCCAACTGGCCACTTTGGTCGATGCGGTGCCGACCGGCTCGGGCTGGCTGCACGAGTATAAATATGACGGCTATCGGCTGCTGATCACCACCGGCGACGGCGCCGCGACCGCCTGGACCCGCAATGGCAAGGACTGGAGCGACAAGTTCCGCGCCCTGGTCAAGGCCGCCGCGAGCCTTCCGGCTGGCTGCCTGATCGACGGCGAGGCGGTCGCGCTCAACGCCAAGGGCAAGCCTGATTTCCAGCTGCTCCAGTCGACGCTGAAGGAGAGCAAGGGCGCCAACCTTGCTTATTATGCCTTCGACCTGCTGATCGATCAGGGCGAGGACATCCGCAAGCTGTCCAACATCAAGCGCAAGGAGCGCCTCGCCGCGCTATTGAAAGCGGTCGCCCCGCCGATCCTCTACGGCGACCATGTCTTGGCCAAGGGCGAAGCGCTGTTCGAGGCGATCTGCAAGGACGGCGGCGAGGGCATTATCTCGAAGAAAGCGTCGGCGTCGTACAGCGGCGCGCGCGGCCGCAACTGGCTCAAGGTCAAGTGCATCCAGCGCCAGGAGTTCGTGGTGGTCGGCTGGACAACCAGCGACAAGCGGCGCGGCTTCCGTTCGCTGCTGCTCGGCGTGCGCGAGGGCAAGGCGCTCAAATTCGCCGGCAAGGTCGGCACCGGCTTCGACACCAAGGGCATCGAGAGCCTGATGGAGCGGATGCAGCCACTCGAGGTGAAGCAGCCGCCCTTGGACGTGCCGCGCACGGAAAAGAAAGGCGCGCACTGGATCGAGCCCAGATTGGTCGCCGAGATCGCCTTCACCGAATTCACCAGCGACGGCATCCTGCGCCACCCGAGCTTCATCGCCTTGCGCGAGGACAAGCCGGCCGAGGACGTCGTCCGCGAAACACCTGCCAAACTGAAACCGGCAGAGAAAAAGGCTGAGCGCGCGACCGCAGCGAGCTTCGGCATTAAGATCACCAACCCCGACCGCGTGATCTTTCCCGAAGATGGCCTGACTAAAGGCGATCTGGCCGATTATTACGCGCAGGTCGAAGCACTGATGATGGTCGACACCGGCCAGCGCCCGACGACCCTGATCCGCTGCCCGCAAGGCCGCGGCAAGCATTGCTTCTTCCAGAAGCACGACAGCGGATCGATGGGCCAGCACGTCAAGCATCTGCCGATCAAGGAGAAGGACGGCGAGACCGAAGATTACCTTTATTTCGACGATGTCCGCGGTCTTCTCGCCTGCGTCCAGATGGGCACGATCGAATTCCACGGCTGGGGCAGCCGGGTCGACAAGGTCGAATATCCCGACCGGCTGGTGTTCGACCTCGACCCCGACGTCGGGCTCGATTTCGCCGCGGTGCGCGACGCCGCGCGGCGCATTCGCGACCTGATGGCCGACATGGGGCTGGTCAGCTTCCCGTTGCTGACCGGCGGCAAGGGCGTACACGTTGTCGTCCCGCTCGACCGCTCGGCCGACTGGACCCGGGTCAAATCCTTCGCCGAGCGGTTCAGCCGGGCGGTCGCCGAGGCCGAACCCGAGACCTTCACCGCCAACATCCGCAAGGTCCAGCGCAAGGGCCGCATCTTCCTCGACTGGCTGCGCAACCAGCGCGGCGCGACCGCTGTCCTGCCCTATTCGGCGCGCGCACGCGAAGGCGCCCCGGTCGCCGCGCCGGTCAGCTGGGACGAGCTCGACCAGTATAAGGGCGGCAACGCCTTCACCATTCGCGATGCCGACAAACTGATCGACCGCGCCTCGTCAAAGGCGCTGGCCGGCTGGGGCATCGCCAAGCAGGCGCTGCCCGACACCTAGGCCGCTTGGCCCGCGAACTCGTCGGTGGCGCGGATCAAGCCGTCGAGCACGCCCGGCTCGTTGTACAAATGGCCGCCGTCGGGGATGATGTTGAGCTCGACCTCGGGCCACGCCTGCTTGAGCGCCCAGGCCGCCTTGGGCGGGGTGCAGCAGTCGTGGCGGCCCTGGACGATGACGCCCGGGATCCCGCGCAGCTTGGCCGCGCCGTCGAGCAGCTGGCCTTCGCCGAGCCAGCCGCGGTTGTGCATGTAGTGGTTTTCGATCCGCGCGACCGCGATCGCCTTCTCGGGCTCGGTGAATTCCTCGATCACCTCGGGATGGGGCAGCAAGGTGACTGTCTCGCCTTCCCACTTGCTCCACGCCTTGGCGGCTATCAGCTGCTCGTTCGCATCACTGCCGGTCAGCCGCTTGAGATAGGCCTCGACCAAGTCGCCGCGCTCGGCTTCGGGAATTGGCGCGATGAACTCTTCCCATTTGTCGGGATAAACCGAATTCGCGCCGTCCTTGTAGAGCCAGTCGATCTCATATTGGTCGAACAGGAAGATGCCGCGCAGGACCAGTTCGGTGACCCGCTCGGGGTGGGTCTGGGCATAAGCCAGCGACAGGGTCGAACCCCATGAGCCGCCGAATACCATCCAGCGTTCGACCCCGACCATTTCGCGCAGCCGCTCGATATCCTCGACCAGATGCCAGGTAGTGTTGGCCTCGAGGCTGGCGTGCGGGGTCGAGCGCCCGCAGCCGCGCTGATCGAAGACCAGGATGTGATAGCGTTCGGGATTGAACTGGCGCCGGTGTCCGGGACTGGAACCGGCGCCCGGCCCGCCGTGGAGGAACACGACCGGCTTGCCTTTGGGATTGCCCAACAGTTCCCAGTATAATTGGTGGCCGTCGCCGACGTCGAGATGGCCCGACTTATAGGGTTCGATCTCGGGATAAAGCGTGCGCAGCTGGCGGGTCTGGATGTCCATCTAGAAGCTCATCTCCTCATAGACTCGGCTGATATCGCCACGCCACTCATTGGCATACTTGTAGAGCAGCCGGTCGGCCGGTGTCATGCCGCTCGCGGCCACTTCGCGCAACGGGTCGAGAAAGCCGCCTTCATTGTCGCCGGCGGCATTGAGCACCGCCCGCTGGGTCAGGCCCATCGAAGCAATGTCGATCACCTCGCGCGCCAGGTCGAGCATCGTCCCGCCGCCCGGCACCGGCGCCTTGAGCGCCATCCGCGGGACATCGTGGCGGAGCTGCTCACGCTCGGCGATGGTCCAGTGCTGCACCCGCTCCCACGCGGCGTCGAGCGCGCTGTCGCTGTAGAGCAGGCCGGCCCACAAGGCGGGTAGCGCGCAGATCCGGTTCCAGCGCCCGCCGTCGGCGCCGCGCATCTCGAGGAAGCTCTTCAGGCGAACCTCGGGGAAAGCGGTCGACAGATGGTCGATGAAATCGCTCATGCGCGGTTTCTCGCCGGGCAGTTGCGGCAGCTTGCCGTCGAGAAAGGCGCGGAAACTTTCGCCGGCAACGTCGACGTACTTGCCGTCGCGGAACACGAAATACATCGGCACGTCGAGCGCATAGTCGCAGTAGCGCTCGTAGCCGAAGCCCTCCTCGAACACGAACGGCAGCATGCCGGTCCGCGCCGGATCGGTGTCTTCCCAGATGTGGCTGCGGAAGCTCTTGAACCCGTTCGGCTTGCCCTCGGTGATCGGCGAGTTGGCGAACAGCGCGGTCGCTACCGGCTGCAGCGCCAGGCCGACGCGGAATTTCTTCACCATGTCGGCCTCGGACGCATAATCGAGGTTGACCTGGATGGTGCAGGTGCGGAGCATCATATCGAGCCCGAGGTTGCCGACCCGCGGCATGTGGCGGAGCATGATCGCGTAGCGGCCCTTGGGCATGATCGGCAGCTCGGCGCGGGTCTTGTCGGGCCACATCCCGAGTCCGAGGAAGCCGAGCCCGAGCCGGTTGCCGATCGCCTTGCACTGCTCGAGGTGGCGCGCCGCCTCGGCACAGGTCTGGTGGAGGTTTTCGAGCGGCGCCCCCGACAGTTCGAACTGGCCGGCGGGCTCGAGGCTGACGGTGCCGTCGGGGCCCGAGAGCGCGATTACCTTGCCGGCTTCCTCGATCGGTTCCCAGCCGAACTCGGTCAGGCCGTTGAGCAGGTCGCGGATGCCGCCCGGCTCGTCCCACGACGGCGCGCGGTGATCGCCGCAGCGATAGACGAACTTCTCGTGCTCGGTGCCGATGCGCCAGGCGGCCACGGGTTTCTCGCCGTTCGAGAACACCGACAGCAAATCGTCGTGGCTCTCGATCGGCCGGTCGTTCGAACTGTCCTGGTCGTTGCGCTGGGTCATCGGTCGCGCCCGTAGCCGCGCGTTCGGGCCGATGCCAGCAATTCCGCTTCGCTCAACCGCGCGCCAGCGACCGTTCCTCAGCGGCGGACTTGAGGCCGTTGAGCATCGCTTCCCAGTTGCGGCGATAGGCCTTGACGGTCTGCTCGTCCGGGCGCTCGTCGCCGAGCGGGGTCTGGCTCAGCTTGACCCGGGTGCGTTCGCCATAGGGCTCGAGCCGGACATCGACCAGATTGTAGCTGTCGGGCACGTCCGGCTTGCCCGAGGTCGGGCTGTAGTGGGTGAAGGCGAGCCGGCGGCGCTCCTCGATGTCACGGATTTCGCCATGGTCCTTGAATGCCTTGCCTTCGAATTCGCCAGTGAAGCCGATCGGCGATCCGACCCCCCAGTCGGTTTCGACGTCGGCGCCCATGAACATCGCCGACTTGCGCGCGGTCAGCACGTCCCACACCGCCGAGGCCGGCGCCTCGACCAGGGTTTCGACTTCAACGAGCGGCTTATCCATGGCGCGGTCCTCCAACTGCTACAGTAGAAAATGGACGGAAGGGCGGGGCGGTTCCGTTCACCGCCAGTCGCCGGCGACCGTCATGTACGCCGCCAGCGCCGCCAGCGCCGCGGTTTCGGCGCGCAGGATGCGCGGGCCGAGCGAGATCGGGATGGCCTTGGGCGCCGCGCGGATCGCGGCGCGCTCATCGTCGCCAAAGCCGCCTTCGGGCCCGGTCAGAATGGTCGCGCTGCCCGGCTCGAAGGCACTGGCGGCCGGCGCGCCGCCCTGCTCATCGGCGAAATAGAGCGTTCGCGCCGGGTCGCGCTCGGCGAGGAAGCGGGCCAGCGACAATGGCTCGGCGAGGTCGGGCAGACGGGTCCGGCCGCATTGCTCGGCGGCTTCGACAATATGCGCCCGCAGCCGCTCGAGGTTGAGCCGCTCGACGATCGTCCGCTGGGTCGTCACCGGGATCAGCTGCGCGACCCCGAGCTCGGTCGCTTTTTCGACCAGCCAGTCGATCCGCGCGCGCTTGACCGGCGCAAATGCCAGCCACAGGTCGGGGATCGCCTCGGCTTCGCGGGTCCGCTGCTCGACCGTAAGCGCCATATGTTTCTTGCCGAGCTCGGCGACGCGCGCCAGCCACTCGCCGCTCGTCCCGTCGAACAGCAGCAACGGCGAATTCTGCTTCAAGCGCAGCACATTGCCGAGATAATTGGCCTGCGCCTTGTCGAGCACGACCCGCGCCCCGTCTCCGAGCGGCATCTCGACGAACAGCCGCGGCAGGCTTTTGGGCGGCCAGGCCGGGGTCGCGGTCATGGCGCCGCTCAACCGGCCGGGATCGGGCGCAGCTTGAAGCCGCTGATCTGGGTCCCGAAGCCGCATTCGAACGATTGCCGGGCGGTGCCGTTGTCGACCGTGCCCCAGACGATGATCTTGCTCGGCGAATATTGCTGGACGTCGATGATGTGGACGGTGCCATATTGCGCTGCGCGGGCGCTGCACTGCGCCTCCGCGGTCGGCTTCAGATGGGCATTGCTGTGCGGTTGCCCCTGGGCGCTTTGAACCGCCATGCCGACCGCGCTGGCGGCCATCCCGGCAACGCAGCCGCCGAGCGCCGGCGCAGTGCCCAACATCACCACCCGAAGCAGTTTTCGCGTCATCCTGCCGCAGCCTATGATGGTGCCGGGCGGCGCACAATGGCGCCGAAGCCAAGACAGGCCATAACGGATCGGCTAATCGGCGGTCGTGACCGCGACCACCGACATCGTCCCCGACAGCGAGCGCCGCGGCCTGGTCGGTGCGCTGCCGCCGCGGCTGCGGCCGTTCGCGTCGCTGATGCGGCTCGACCGGCCGATCGGCACCTGGCTGCTCTACTGGCCGTGCGCGTGGAGCGTCGCCTTGGCCGGGGTCGGCGGACGCTGGGACCTGTTGCTGTGGCTGGCGCTTGGCGCGTTCGCGATGCGCAGCGCGGGCTGCGTCTATAACGACATCGTCGACCGGGACCTCGATCGCAGCGTCGAGCGGACTCGGTTGCGCCCACTCGCCAGCGCCCGGGTGTCGCTGACCGCGGCATGGCTACTGACCGCCTTGCTATGCGCCATCGGCCTGATCGTCCTGGTCCAGCTCGACCGCACCGCGCAAATTGTGGCGCTCGGCAGCATCGCCCTGGTCGCCGCCTATCCATTTATGAAGCGCATTACCTGGTGGCCACAGGCGTGGCTCGGGCTGGTCTTTTCGTGGGGCGCCCTGGTCGGCTGGCCGGCGGTCACCGGCCGCCTCGAAACGCCGGCGCTGTGGCTCTACGCCGGCAGCGTTGCGTGGGTCATCGGTTATGACACGCTCTACGCCATTCAGGACATCGAGGATGACGCGCTGGTCGGGGTCAAATCCTCGGCCCGGCGGCTCGGCGCCCAGGCGCCGCTCGGAATCGCCATTTTCTATGGCCTCGCGCTGCTGCTGTGGGGCGCGGCGATCTGGTCGGTGCGGCCGGACCTGCTGGCGCTGCTGGCGCTGCTTCCGGCCGCGCTGCACCTCGCCAACCAGGCCTTGCGGGCCGATCCGGCGGATGGCGATGGCGCGCTCGGGCTGTTCCGCTCAAACCGCACCTGCGGCCTGCTGATGTTCTTCGGGATGCTGGCGGTCGGCCTTTCGAGCCGCTAGGCGCTCGGCCCATGTTGAGTGTGAATCAAGCCCGCCAGGCGGCCCAGGCGCTGGTCGAGCGAGCGGCCACCGCCGGCGCCGACGCGGCCGATGCAATCTATGTCGGCGAACGGTCGAGCAGCGTCCAGGTGCGCTTGGGCGAACTCGAGCAGATCAACCGCTCCGAAGGCGAGGAAATCGGGCTCCGTCTGTTCCTCGGCCAGCGCTCGGCCACGGTCGCGTCGTCCGATCTCGGCGACGAAGCGCTGGCGGCGTTGGTCGACCGCGCAATGGCGATGGCCGCCGAAGCGCCCGAAGACCCGTTCGCCGGCCTCGCGCCCGAGCAACTCCTTCAGCGCGGCGCGCTTCCGGCGCTCGATGCCGACGACGGCCAGGATCCCGATCCGGCGCTGCTGCGCGCCAACGCGCTGGCCGCCGAGCAAGCCGCGCTGGCGGTTGTCGGAGTGACCAATTCGAGCGGCGGCTCGGCCGCTGCATCGGCGTCGACCCTGGCGCTGGCGACCTCGGCCGGGTTCGCCGGCGCCTTCCGCGCGACCGGCTACAGCCGCTCCGCCGGAGTCATTGCCGGCGAAGGCGCGGGCATGCAGCGCGACCATGCGTGGCAAAGCGCGCGCCACTTCGACGATGTCGACGCCGCCGAGGACATCGGCCGCCTGGCCGGGACGCGCGCGGTCGCGCGGCTCAACTCGACCCGGCCCAAGCCGGGCCGGATGGCGGTGTTGTTCGATCCGCGCGTGGCATCGTCGCTGCTCGGCCATTTCGCCGGCGCGGTCAGCGGCTCGTCAGTCGCGCGCAAGTCGAGTTTTCTCCAGGACAAGCTCGGCAGCCAGCTGTTCGAGGCCGGTGTTTCGATCATCGACGATCCGCTCCGCCAACGCGGGTTGCGCTCGCGCCCGTTCGACGGCGAGGGGCTGGCGGTCGCGCGGACCGAGCTGGTTTCCGGCGGTGTGCTGCACAGCTGGATCGCGGAAAGCGCCTCGGCTCGCCAGCTCGGCATCCAGCCGACCGGTCATGCAGCGCGCGGCGCGGGCGGCGCGCCGGGCGCGAGCCCGAGCAATTTCTATCTCGCCGCCGGGCCGCGCTCGCGTGCCGAACTGCTCGCCACTTTCCCCGAAGCGCTGCTGATCACCGAACTGATCGGGCAGGGGGTTAATGGCGTGACCGGCGACTACAGCCGCGGCGCCGCCGGCTTCATGGTTCGCGGCGGGGAGATCGCCGAGCCGGTGTCCGAAATCACCATCGCGTCAAACCTCATCGACATGTTCGCGACGCTCGAGCCCGGCGCCGACCTCGAGTTTCGCCGCGGCGTCGACGCGCCGACCGTGCTGATACCGGAGATGACCGTCGGGGCCGCCTGAAGCCGCGCGAGAGGAAGTCGTCCGGCGTGCCCGGTCAAACAGGTCAAAACCTAGTCGGCGACCACGTTCGCGACACCCAGCCGCAGGATCTCGATCTTGAGGCAGCGGTCCATCACCACCTTGAGGCCGGCTGCCTCGGCCCGCTTGGCCGCTTCGGCGTTGACGATCCCGAGCTGCAGCCAGACCGCTTTAGCGCCGGCGGCGATGGCCTCGTCAATCGCTTCGCCGGCGGCGGTCGGGCGGCGGAAGATGTCGACGATGTCGATCGGCTCGCCGATCTGGGCCAGCTCGCGCCACACGAATTCGCCGTGGACGTGCTCACCGGTGATCTGCGGATTGACCGGCAACACGCGATAGCCGTGCGACTGGAGGAATTTCATCACGCCATAGGACGGGCGGTCGGGACGGTCGGATGCGCCGACCATGGCGATGGTTCGGGCGCCGGTCAGTAATTCGGTGATGTCCTCGTCGCGGGTCAATGGCATGGTGTCTCTCCTGCTTCGAACCAACAATGCGTCAGGCGACCGGGGTATCCAGCGCCGCCAGCAATTTGCTGGCCAAATGCGCAAAGGCTTCGGCTTCGGGGCCGTCGCCGGCGGCCGGCGGCGTGCCGGCATCCGACGCCGTGCGCAGCGCCAGCGACAGCGGCAAGCGGCCGAGAAACGCGATGCCGAGCTCGCCGGCCGCGGTTTCGGCGCCGCCGCTGCCGAACGGATCGGACGATTGGCCGCAGTGCGGGCAGGCATAGCCGGCCATATTCTCGACCATCCCGAGCACCGGCACCTTGGTCTTGCGGAACAGGTCGATCGCCCGCGTCGCGTCGATCAGCGACAGGTCCTGGGGAGTTGAGACGATCAGCGCGCCGTCGGGCATCGCGCGCTGAATCAGCGACAATTGGACGTCGCCGGTCCCGGGCGGAAGGTCGACCAGCAGATATTCGGCGTCGCCCCAGTCGGCGTCGAGTAGCCGCGCCAGCGCCCCGGTCGCCATCGGCCCGCGCCACGCCAGCGCATGGCCGGCCGAAACCAATTGCCCGAGCGACAGGAAATGCAGGCCGTGCGCGGCGACCGGGATCAGGCGATCGTCCGCGGCCGACGGCTTTTCGTCGCTGCCGAGCAATTTGGGCTGCGACGGTCCGTAGATGTCGGCATCGATCAGCCCGACTTTCTTGCCGGCGCGGGCGAGGGCGATGGCGAGGTTGGCGGCAATCGTCGACTTGCCCACGCCGCCCTTGCCGCTGGCGATTGCAATCACCTTGCGGCCGGGTTTGCTGGCGGTCATCGCCACCCGCGCTTCGGTCACTCCGGGCACCGCCAGAGCGGCGACGCGCAGATCGCGCTCAAGCGCATTGCGGTCGGGTTCGTCGAGTCCGGTCGCATCGACCACCAGCGAAGCGATCGTCTTGACCAGCTTGCGCGAGCGGATTCGGGCCGCGTCGGGAAGCGCGTCGAGGCTGCTCAGCGGATCATCGGGGTCGGCCATCGCGGCGACATAGGTGCTCGGCCTACGCTTGCCACTGTTTTTCGCCGTCGACGCTACCTATAGTAAGGCCATGAGCATCTTATCGGGGCTGGGCGCACGCGCCGCCGGCCTGTTCGCTGACAATAAGGGACCGTGGGGCCCAACGGGTGACGACGGCCATGATTCGCCGCCGTCCGACGGCGATAGCGGCGGTCCTTGGGGCGACCCGCCCAAGCGCGGGCGGCGCCCGGTCAATGCGCCGACCGGCAGCCCGGTTTCGTTCGAGGACTTCCTCCGCCGCAGCAAGGCGCGCTTTGGCAGCGGTGGAAGTGGATTTTCCGGCGGGCCCGACCGCTCGATCTTCGCCTGGGCCGGGCTTGCGCTGGCGCTGCTGTGGCTCCTGGCGACGACCGTTCACCGAATCGCTCCGGAAGAGCGCGGCGTGGTCACCCGCTTCGGCCGCTACAGCAATACCTTGGGACCGGGCATCGGGCTGACATTGCCGCTGCCGATCGACCGGGTGCGCAAGATCGACGTCGAGAACATCCGCGTGATCGATTTGGGTACGACCGGCGAAGAAACCTTAATGCTGACCGGCGACCAGAATATCGTCGACATCGCTTATTCGGTGCGCTGGAATATCCGCGATCCAGAGCTCTATCTGTTCGAGCTAGCCCAGCCCGATGACACCATTCGCCAGGTCGGCGAAAGCGCGATGCGGGCGGTAGTCAGCGGCTTCAGCCTCAACGACACTATCGGTGAAGGCCGCGGCGATATCGAAACCCGCGTCCAGGCCATGATGCAGCAGGTGCTCAACAATTATCATGCGGGCGTTCGCATCCAGGGCATCGCGATCAAGCAGGCCGATCCGCCCGCGGCGGTCAATGACGCCTTCAAGGAGGTTTCGGCCGCGCAGCAGGAAGCCCAGTCCTACATCAACCAGGCGCGCGCCTACGCGCTCCAGCTGACTGCCAAGGCGCAGGGCGAGGCGACCGCGTTCGACAAGGTCTACGCGCAATATCGCCTGTCGCCCGACGTCACCCGCCGCCGGATGTATTACGAAACCATGGAACGGGTGCTGTCGAACGTCGACAAAACGATCGTCGAAGCCCCGGGAGTCGTGCCCTATCTAGCGCTGCCCGACGTCAAGAAAGCGCCACCGCGGGAGCCGGCCCAGTGATCGAACTCGTCCGCCGCCGCCCGTTGCTGACAGGCTTCGTGGCCTTGATGCTGCTGTTCGTCGTGATCAGCAGCTTCCCGATCGTTCCGGAAACCAAACAGGCGGTGGTTGTCCGCTTCGGCAAGCCGGTGCGAATCCTCAACCAGTTCAAGCCCAACAATTTGATCGGCGGCCGCGGGGCCGGCCTGTCGTGGCGGATCCCGTTCGTCGAGAACATCCAGTGGATCGACAAGCGCGTGCTCGATGTCGACATGGAACGGCAGCAGGTGCTGTCGACCGACCAGCTGCGGCTCGAAGTCGACGCCTTCGCCCGCTACCGCATCACCAACCCGCTGCGGATGTACATCCGCGCGCGAACCGAGGACCGGGTGAGCGAGGCGCTGCGGCCGATCCTCGGCTCCGAATTGCGCAATGAGCTGGGCAAGCGCCCGTTCGCTGCCTTGCTCTCGCCCGAACGCCAGGGCGTGATGGAAAATGTCCGCCGCGGGCTCGACCGAGTCGCGCGCCAGTACGGCGCCGAGATAATCGACGTCCGCATCAAGAAAGCCGATTTGCCCGACGGCACACCGCTCCAGTCGGCCTATGACCGGATGCGCACCGCCCGGCTCCAGGAGGCACGCTCGATCCGAGCCCAGGGCGCCAAGCAGGCTCAGATCATCCGCGCCGAAGCCGACGCCGAAGCCGCCAAGACCTATGCCGCAAGCTTCGGCAAAGACCCGGGCTTCTACGATTTCTATCGCGCGATGCAGTCCTATCAGACCACGTTCATCGGTGACGGCGCGGAGCGGCCCGCGCCGACGACCATCATCTTGTCGCCGCAAAATGACTATTTGAAGGAATTCACTGGACGGGCGCGATGAAAGCCGTGCCATGGCCGAAAAAGGCCGTTGGAGCGTTTTCGTTCAATCCGGATTAAGGCGCGTTTAGACTAAGCCGTCCACATAAGCTTTGCGTCCGCCAGATAAGTCATGGAGTATCGATGAATTCGAAGGAGTCCGGAAAAGTGCGCTACGCCTATGGGGTCACCATGGCCCTTCTGCTGGGAGGGACCGCCTTCTCGATCGCCAGCGGACCGGTTGGCGCGCAAGTCGCCCAGAACGCCCCCTCGGCGATGGCGCCGCGCCCCGGCGCACCCATTTCGTTCGCCGACCTTTCGGCGCGGCTGCAGCCGGCGGTGGTCAACATCTCGACCAAGCAGCGGGTCCCGGTGCGGACCCAGGCTGATCCGTTCGAGGAGTTTTTCCGCCGGTTCGGCGGACCCGAAGGGCCGCAGGCCGGTCCCCAGGGTGGCGGAAAGGGCGGCGGGCAGGGGGGGGTTCAGCCGCGCACTCGCGAATCGGGCTCGCTCGGTTCGGGCTTCATCATCTCGCCCGACGGCTATGTCGTCACCAACAACCACCTGATCGCCGGCGCCAACGGCACCGGAACGGTCGATACGGTCACCGTGACCCTGACCAACCGCAAGGAATATACCGCGCGCATCGTCGGTCGCGACCAGACCTCGGACCTCGCCTTGCTCAAGATCGAGGCGTCCAACCTGCCGTTCGTCAATTTCGGCGACAGCACGCGCAGCCGGGTCGGCGACTGGGTGATCGCGATCGGCAATCCCTACGGCCTTGGCGGGACGGTCACGGCCGGCATCATCTCGGCCCTTCACCGCGGGATTACCGGGGTCGGCGCCTACGACCGCTACATCCAGACCGATGCCAGCATCAACATGGGCAATTCGGGCGGCCCAATGTTCGATCTCGGCGGCAATGTCATCGGCATCAATTCGGCTTTGATCTCGCCCACCGGGGCGTCGGTCGGAATCGGCCTCGCCATCCCGGCCGAGCTGGCCAAGCCGGTGATCGATTCGCTGCGCCGCGGTCAGCGTCCGCAGCGCGGCTATCTCGGCATCAGCCTGCAGCCGCTCGACGAGAATATCGCGCCGTCTCTCGGCCTGCCCAAGGACAGCGGCGAAATCGTCCGCTGGGTCCAGCCGGGCGAAGCCGCGGCGCGGGCCGGAATCCAAGCCGGCGATGTCGTCGTTCGGGTCAACGGCCAGCCGGTCACTCCCGACCAGACCGCCTCCTATTTGATTGCCAACAATGCGGTTGGAACCAAGATTCCGATCGAGATCATTCGCGACGGCCGACCGGTTCGAGTCACCGCGACGGTCGCCCAGCGGCCGACCGAAGACCAATTGGCGGCGCTCACCGGCGGCAGCCAGGGCGACGATGTCGTGGCCGACGGGACGGCAACGGTCACGCCGCACCAGGCGCTGGGCCTGTCGCTGCAACCGCTGACGCCGGATCTTGGGCGCGCGGCCCGGCTGCCGGCGACCGCGCGCGGCGTGATCGTCACCGCGGTCGACCCGTCGGGCGACGCCGCCGAGCAAGGGCTGCAGCGCGGCGATTTGATCATGTCGGTCAACCGCCAGACGGTAACCACTCCGGCGCAGGTCACCGCCGCGGTCGATGCTGCGCGCAAGGCCGGCCGCACCAGCGTGCTCCTGCTGGTCAAGCGCGGGCCTGGTCCCGAGGCGTTCGTCGGGATCGACATCGCCGCTCGCTAAACCGGACGTCAGTTAGGTATTGAAAGCTGTCGCTGGCGCTTGTTCTTAAGCGCCAGCGAGCTGCCGATGATTATCCGGCCGGCGTGGCGCCGCCGCTAGCGGGCACCGAGCTGGCGAACCCGCACTGCTTCTGCTCCATTGGAATCTGCTTGGTGATGCGCGTCGCGTTCTCGGCGTAGGCTTCGGTCACGGAGCCATGATTGACGGTCTTGCCGCGCATCGGGCTGACCGCCTGGCAGATGTGGAAGACATGCGGCGTCGAAGCCTTCTTGGCGCCATTCTCGGGCGCGATCCAATAGACCACGTCCTGCCCGGCCGGGTGCGCTGCGTCCTTGGTCGCGTCCGCCACCGCGCTCGAATCGCGGGCGATGTCCTGGGCCTGCGCGGCCACCTCGGGTGAGCAAGCAGTGGTCGGCTGATTGGCTTTGATCTGGTCGGCGCACTGGTTCATGTCCTGGGTATATTGCTCGGTCGAGGGCGGGTTGAAGTCGACCCCGATCACCGTCGCCAGAGCGGCCAGGACGACACCGATGCCGCCGGCGATCTTCTTGTTCTTGGGGTCCATGTCCTTGTCCATGAAGATCAGGACAATCAGCGGCAGGAAGGCGAGCACCGTGATGATCGCACCGAGCTGATTCTGGACGAAGAACTTGACCGTGTCGGCCTTGCTCGCGGGATCGTGCTTGTTGGCTGCCTTCCACATCAGGCTGCCGGCGATGGCGAAGATGGCTATTACCACCAGCAGGCCGATCAGCAGCGGCAGATTGCCGTGGTCGAACTTGTGCTGGCGGAGCAGGACGATCCCCGCGACCTCGGTGCCGATCGCGACAATCCACGACAGCGCGGCGAAAATCCGCAGGCGCTTGGCAGCGGACTCCTGGCCGTGTGTCGCACGCCATTCTTTGGTGACGTCAGCCTCTTCGGCCGGCTTGTTGTCGGACATGTCCCAGACCCCCCTATCCATAGTTGAACCCAATGGATACGAGTGACCGACGTAGCAGTCAGGATCAACCCTGACACCATGGGAAATGCACTTTATGAAGGTGAGCGCTGGCGTCAGTTCGGTCGGGCACGGATCGCTGACGCTTCGCTGCGCGGAATTCCCGGCTTAATCGCCGGGCGGAGAGCATGATATGAGTTGGTACCTCAAACAGGGCTGCACATCGGGACCGCTGCGGATGAATCGTTCGAAGTCCGGGATCGGCGCGTCGCTCGGCGCAAAAGGGCCGGTGCGTGGCCGATAAGACCTGCGAGCTGATCGAAGCGGTCGAGCGCCACTGGCGCGATGCGCTGTGCGCCAAGGACATGGACCAGCTGCGCTTGCTGATTCATCCGCGCTTCGTGCTCATCGGCACCCGCTCGACCGGTCCGTTCACGATGAACCGCGACGAATGGCTCGATGCAATCCAGCGGCGCGAGCTGGTCAGAATCGAACTCGACGTGCGCGACGCGGTGGTTCTCGACCAGGTGATGGTCGGGACGGTCCAGGCCAAATGGTGCGTCAAATATCTCGGCCGCGAGATTGAGGATTGCGTGCTGCTGACCGACGTTTGGGTATTCGACGATGGTCGCTGGCGCGTCGTCCGCCGTCATTCGAGCCCGGTTCCGGCCGCGGACTGCGTCGACATTTAAGGCTAGGGAACGGGCAATGGCATCTGACGGAAAAGCGAGCGCCTTGCTCAAGGAACTGACGCTGCGCGGGATCATTCTCGGCGCGCTGCTCACTTTGCTGTTCACCGCGGCCAACGTCTACCTCGGGCTCAAGCTCGGGATCACCTTCGCGACCTCGATCCCGGCCGCCGTGATTTCGATGGCGGTGCTCAAATTCTTCAGCGATTCGACCATCCAGGAAAACAACATCGTCCAGACCATCGCCTCGGCGGCGGGGACGTTGTCGGCGATCATCTTCGTCCTGCCCGGCTTGATCATGGTCGGCTGGTGGACCGGCTTTCCTTATTGGCAATCGGTCGCGGTGATCGGCCTCGGCGGCATTCTCGGCGTGATGTACTCGGTCCCGCTGCGGCGCGCGCTGGTGACCGGAAGCGACCTGCCATACCCCGAAGGCGTCGCCGCGGCCGAAGTGCTCAAGGTTGGAGCCGGGGTCGGCGGGGCCGAGGAAAATCGCCGCGGACTGGTCGCGATCACTTTGTCGTCGCTGGTCTCTGCGGGCTATTTCATGCTCGCCAAGACCCGCTTGCTGACCGACGCCGCGGCCCGCACGTTCAAGGTCGGCGCCGGCGGAAGCGCGGTTTCGGCGAGCCTGTCGATGGCCCTGATCGGCGTCGGCCACCTGGTCGGCATGGCGGTCGGCATCGCCATGGTGGTCGGAATGATCATCACCTGGGCGGTCATCGTCCCGCACTATAGCGCGCATGACGCCGCCCTGATTGCGGCCTCGGCCGGCGATCTCGAGGCGCTGGTCACGTCGGCGTTCCGGACCAAGGCGCGGATTATCGGCGCCGGAGCAATGGGCGTCGCGGCGATCTGGACCCTGCTCAGGATCGTCGGGCCGATCATCGCCGGAATCACCGCCGCGATCCGCGCCAGCCGCGCCCGGCGGTCGAGCGGACAGGACAGTCTCGCTTTGACCGAGCGCGACCTGCCGATCGGCATCGTCGGCGCCACCATCCTGATCTCGATGATCCCGATCGGCCTGTTGCTGTCGGCCTTTGCCAACAGCGGCCCGATCGCTGCCGCGCCCGCCGCGACGCTCATCCTGAGCCTGCTTTATATCGTCGTCGCCGGCGGCATCATCGCCGCCATCACCGGCTACATGGCCGGCCTGATCGGGGCGTCGAACAGCCCGGTGTCGGGTGTCGGCATCCTCACCGTGCTCGGCATTTCCCTGGTCCTGGCGGCGCTGTTCGGCCCCAACATCGGGGTCGACGCATCGAAAAGCCTTGTCGCCTTCGCTCTGTTCGTGACCGCGATCATCTTCGGCGTGGCGACCATCGCCAACGACAATTTGCAGGATTTGAAGACCGGCCAGCTGGTCGGCGCGACCCCGTGGCGCCAGCAGGTCGCGCTGGTCCTCGGCGTGGTGTTCGGCGCGCTGACCATCCCGCCGATCCTCAACCTGCTCAACACCGCTTTCGGTTTCCAGGGTGCGCCCGGCGCCGGCGCCAACGCGCTCGCCGCGCCGCAGGCGGCGATCATCTCGACCATTGCCCAGGGCGTGCTCGGCGGCAGCCTCGATTGGGGCCTGATCGGCATCGGCGCGATGATCGGGGTCGCGGTGATTGCGGTCGACGAACTGCTCAAGCGTGGCTCGGCCAAACGCTACAGCCTGCCGCCGCTGGCAGTCGGAATGGGCATTTATCTGCCGATGGAAGTTACCCTGCTGGTGCCGGTCGGAGCGTTGATCGGCTGGCTCTACAACCGCTGGGCCAAGCGCACCGCCAATCCAGCCTTCGCCGAGCGGCTTGGGACGCTGATGGCGACCGGCCTGATCGTCGGCGAAAGCCTGATGGGCGTGGCCTATGCCGCAATCGTCGCCGGGGCCGAGAAAGCCGGTTCGTCGGACAGCGCCAATGTGATGGCGCTGATCGCCGCTTACCCGCAGGTGATGGTGGTCAGCATCGTCGTCTTCGCGGCGGCGATTGTCGGGCTCTACGCCTGGACCCGCGGCCGCGCTGGAGTGCCGATGGTGCCGGGCGACGGGATCGCGCCGGTCGAAGCGGGAATCCGCTAGGCTAGCCGCGGCCGCGGTAGGGCGCGACGCCCTGGTCGGGCAGCCACAGCCCGGCGGGCGGTGCGCCGCTCTGCCAGAAGACGTCGATCGGAATTCCGCCGCGCGGGTACCAGTAACCGCCGATCCGCAGCCATTGCGGCTGCATTTCCTCGGCCAGCCGCTGGCCGATGCCGACCGTGACATCCTCGTGGAAGCCGGCGTGGTTGCGGAATGCGCCGAGGAACAGCTTGAGGCTCTTCGACTCGACGATGGTCGCGGCCGGCGCATAGTCGATCACTAGGTGAGCGAAGTCGGGCTGGCCGGTGACCGGGCACAACGAAGTGAACTCGGGCGCCGCGAACCGCACCAGGTAAAGCGCCCCGGGGCGCGGGTTGGGCACATAATCGAGTACCGCCTCCGCCGGAGTGGCGGGCAGTGGAGCGGGCTTGCCGAGGTGCAGAGGGTCCATCGCCGCGCCACCTAGCAGCAGCGGCGCGACAGGACTATCCTTGCCGCCATGGACGATCTGGTTACTACCCAATGGCTCGCCGACAACCTCGGCCAGCCCGACCTCGTCGCGGTCGACTCGAGCATGTTCATGCCGAGCAGCGGGCGCGACGCCCGCGCCGAGTTCGCCGAGGCGCATATCCCGGGCGCGCGCTTGCTCGACATCGAGGCGTTGTCGGACAAGACCAACCCGGCGCCGCACATGCTGCCGTCGCCGGTCGACTTCGGCTGCGCGATGGAGGCGGTCGGCATCAGCCGCGGGGACCGCGCCGTGGTCTACGACAATTCGCCGCTGCGGAGCGCCGCGCGGGGCTGGTTCATGCTGCGCCATTTCGGAATCGCGCAGGTCGCCATCCTCGACGGCGGCTTGGCCAAATGGATCGCCGAAGGACGCTCGGTCGAAACCGGCCATCCGATGCCGCGCGAAGCCCGCTACGACGCCGTCGAGCACGCCGGAGAGGTGGTTGCACTGGCCGACATCCGTGGCGGCCTCGGCTCGTCGGTGCTCGACGCGCGCGGCAAGGGCCGGTTCGAAGGCAGCGAGCCCGACCCGCGTCCGGGCGTCGCGCCGGGCCACATCCCGGGAGCGCGCAACCTGCCGTTCGGCGAGCTCTATAACGCCGACGGCACCTTCCGCAGCCGCGACGAGATCGCCAGTATCTTCGCCGCCGCCGGAGTCGATCCGATGGCGCCGTTCGTCGCCAGTTGCGGCTCGGGCGTCACCGCCAGCTCGCTGATCTTCGCCGCGCATCTGCTCGGCAATCGCGCGACTCGGTTATACGATGGCAGCTGGACCGAGTGGGGCGCCGATCCAGCGACGCCCAAGGCCGTCGGAGCGTCCTAGCGCAGCATCAGTTCGCAGACGCCCTCAAGCCCGAGGCGAATCTCCTCGGCGAGGCGCTTGGCCGCCGCGGCATTGGGCTTGCGGCCGGCGGCTTGTTCGCCGAGCAGCGCGTCGAGCCCGGCCGAGGCGGCGCTTGCGGTGCCCCCGGTGGAGCGGTCGAAGCAACGCGACTTGGCCCCGCTCGCGTAGTTCCAGGCGGCGGCGATCCGCTCGTCGTCATTGCTGCAGAAATCCTCGTCCGATGCCGGGCCCCCGCCGAACGCGTCGACCATCCGCAGCGCGTGGCGAATCCCCGCCAGCCGTGCCATCGCCTCAGCATAGGGCTCCGACGCCGGTCCCGATCCACCCGACTCGGGCTGGCCGTCGAACGATGGATTGGGCACGGAATGCAGCATCCCGCGGGCGTAATCCCTAGGCGGCTAACAAAGTATGAATCCCGCCGAAAGCTCGGCAAACCGCGCCTTGTTTATTGCTCTGCCGGGTTCTCGATATCGCGCAGGATCCAACCGCGCTGCGGGATGGTCTCGATGAACTCGTGCCCGTTGGACGCCATCCGCAGCTTCTTGCGGAGCTTGGAGATGAACACGTCGATGATCTTGGGCTGGGGCTGGTCGTCGGCCCGGCGATAGAGATGCTTTAAGAGCATCGCCCGGGTGACGACGTTGTTGCGCGCGAACGCGAGCAGCTCGAGCACGCGATATTCCATCTCGGTGATGCCGATCGGATGACCGTCAATGCGGATCAGCCGCTGGACCTGGTCGACCGACAGCCGGCCGTCGCACAAGGTCTCGGGCATTTCCCCGCCGGCCGCCTTCAGGGACGCCAGCAACCGCGACGACGCTTCCTCGCTGTCTTCGGGCGTTAGCGTGGTCGGCGATCCGATCAGCGCCTGCTGGATGTCGGCCAGCGCCCGGTGCGCCTCCTCGATCAGGCGCGAGCCTTCCTCGAATCGGCGGCGCGAACGGTCGATCATCGACTCGACGTCGACGAGCCGGGCAGAAAGCGTGTCTTCAGCCATCGATCCGGACTTCCCCCCTAAACGAATAAACGACTTGCCTGTCGGCCTACTGCGTAACCTGGGCCGACGCGTCCTGGCCATCGGTTTCGGGCGAATTGAGGATCGCCGCGGTGACCGTGCCCTTGTCGACAATCCGCGTGTTGGGATCGCCGACGCTGGACCGGGCTCCGACCGCGGCGCGGTCGCGGCCGGCGCGCTCGAGCATGCTGGTCTCGGCGTTGCTGCGCGGCGCAGGACCGCCGAACAACGCTTCGATCGCCTGCGCCTGGGCGTCGGACGGGCTGACCGCGGCGGTGCCGGCGACCGGCGGCGTCAAGGTGTAATCGGGCGGAATGATCAGCGGCGCGTTGCGCACCACCGCGAATTCGTCCGGTGCGGTGCGTTTCCCGCCAAGCATCGCGCAGCCACCGAGCGCGAGCGCCGGCAGCAGCAGGAGCGCAGGGGTCAGTTTACGCATGTTCGACATTCTCCTTTGGGCGCTCGTCCCGAACCAGGAACGCGCGCAGTAACAGGATGATGACTCCAATGCTAATCGCTGCGTCGGCGACATTGAAGACCAAAAACGGACGGAAGTCGCCAAAGTGCAGGTCGGCGAAGTCGACCACATAGCCGAAGCGGATGCGGTCGAGGATATTGCCCAGCGCACCGCCCAGCACCATGCCCAGCGCAAGCTGGTCGCCGCGCTGCTTTTCACGCCCGATCCACACCGCGACTCCAAGCGCGATCGCGCCGGTCAGCGCGACCAGGGCCCAGCGCCCGGTGTCGGTCTCGGCGTTGAGCAGGCCAAGCGAGATGCCGTTATTCTCGGTCCAGCTCAGGTTGAAGATCGGCAGCAGCACGATCTGCCGCACGGTCTGCAGCGCGAACGGCCCGATCATCAGCCATTTGACCAGCTGGTCAGCCGCGAACACGACCGCGGCGATGAAGTAGCCCAGCTTGCGATCAATCATTCAACACGTCCTCGCAGCGGGCGCACAGCGCGCCGTCCTCGGTCACTTCGGGCAGATAGCGCCAGCAGCGCCCGCATTTATGCTTGTCGGTCTTGGCAACGGTCACGGCATCGCCTTGCTTGACTGACGACACGATGAACAGCTCGGCCAACTCAAGCGGCGGCGCCAGCAGTTCGGGCACAGTCACTTCGGCTTCCAAGCTCGATCCGATGACCTTGTCGCGGCGCAACGGCTCGATCGCCTCTGTCACCTCGGTCCGCAATGCGCGCAGCCGTGCCCACAGGGCATCCTCGGAGTCGACCGACGGAACTTCCGGCCACTCCAACAAATGGACCGACCCGCCATCCGGGAAGCGCGTGCCCCACACTTCCTCGGTGGTGAACACCAGCACCGGCGCCATCCACCGCACCAATGCGTGGAACA
>JBDTRT010000133.1:0-5677 GCA_039931595.1 Sphingomicrobium sp. | reverse complement strand
GAGGTGGACTCGATCCTGATCGACGAGGCGCGGACGCCGCTGATCATCTCCGGCCCGACCGACGACAAGTCCGAACTGTATATGTCGGTCGACGCGCTGGTGAAGACGCTGGTGGCCGAAGACTATGAGCTCGACGAGAAGCAGAAGAGCGTCGTGCTGACCGAGGACGGCACCGAAAAGGCCGAGCGACTGCTCGAGGACGGCGGGCTGATCGAAGGCCGCAACCTCTACGCCATCAACAACACCCAGGTGGTCCACCACCTCAATCAGGCGCTCAAGGCCAATGTCCTGTTCAAGAAGGACATCGATTACATCGTCAAGGACGGCAAGGTGATCATCATCGATGAGTTCACCGGCCGGATGATGGACGGGCGGCGCTGGTCGGACGGGCTCCACCAGGCGGTCGAGGGCAAGGAAGGCGTGACGATCGAGCCCGAGAACCAGACGCTCGCCTCGATCACTTTCCAGAATTATTTCCGGATGTATCCCAAACTGTCGGGAATGACCGGCACGGCGCTCACCGAAGCGCCCGAATTCTTCGACATCTACCGCATGAACGTGGTCTCGATCCCGACCAACGTCGGGGTCCAGCGGATCGATGACGAGGACGAATTCTACAAGAACATCACCGACAAGTTCGCCGCCATCGCCAAGGAGATCAAGGCGCGCCAAGACAAGCGCCAGCCGGTGCTGGTCGGAACGGTTTCGATCGAGAAGTCGGAGATGCTGTCGGAATTCCTGGTCAAGGAAGGCATCCGCCACGAAGTGCTCAATGCCCGCTTCCACGAGAAGGAAGCGCACATCGTCGCCCAGGCCGGCGCGCCCGAAGCGGTCACCATCGCAACCAACATGGCCGGCCGCGGGACCGACATCCAATTGGGCGGCAACGTCGATTTCCGGATCGAGGACGAACTTGCCGACATGCCCGAGGGCAAGGAGCGCGACGCCGCGATCGACAAGATCAAGGCCGAAGTGGCCGAGCAGAAGCGGCTGGTGCTCGAATCCGGTGGGCTGTTTGTGCTCGGCACCGAACGCCACGAGAGCCGCCGCATCGACAACCAGCTGCGCGGTCGGTCGGGCCGCCAGGGCGATCCCGGGCTGTCGCGCTTCTATCTGAGCCTCGACGACGACCTGCTGCGCATCTTCGGCCCGCAGACCATGTTCGCGCGGCTGATGAACAAGAACCTCGAGGACGGCGAGGCGATCATCAGCCCGTGGATCTCCAAAGCGATCGAGACCGCCCAGAAGAAGGTCGAAGCGCGCAACTACGACATCCGCAAGCAGGTCGTCGAATATGATGACGTCATGAATGACCAGCGCAAGGTGATCTACGAGCAGCGGGCCGACATCATGGACGCCGAAAGCGTCGGCGACGTGATCGCCGAAATGCGCGCCGAAACCGCCGAAGCTTTGGTCGCCGTCCACTGCCCCCCGGGGACCTACCCCGAGCAATGGGACGTCGCTGGACTCAAGGAGAGCATCGACGCGATCTTCGGCCTCCAGCCGCCGGTCGAGGATTGGCTCGAGGAAGAAGCGGTCGAGCCGGAAGCGATCACCGAGCGGCTCCAGCAGCTCGCCGACCAGGCGATGGCGGACAAGACCGCGGACGTCGACCCGCAGCGCTGGGACGAAACCGAAAAGAACATCCTGCTCCAGACCCTCGATCATTTCTGGAAGGAGCATCTGTCGACGCTCGATGCGCTGCGCACGGTCATCCACCTGCGCAGCTATGCCCAGAAGAAGCCGATCGACGAATATAAGCAGGAAGCGTTCATGCTGTTCGAGCGGCTGCTGATCGCGATCCGCGAGGACGTGACGCGGGTGTTGATGCGGGCCCAGGTCCAACTCGAGCCGCCGCCGCCGCCGGTGCTGCCCGATTTCATCACCCAGCACCTCGACCCGTTCTCGGGCGACGACGACAGCGCCGACATCGATTTCGCCACCGGGGCGATGCTGTCCGACCAGCCGCCGCTGAGCATTCCGCGGCCGGACATGCCGCTGTCCGACGGCGAACTGGCCCAGGCGCCGGTCAGCCGCAACGCGCCGTGCCCGTGCGGATCGGGCCGAAAGTACAAGCATTGTCACGGGCAGCTGGCCTGACCAAGGCCAAGCCGCCGGTGGCAGGCCCGGCCGACCGCAGCGCGCTTCGCCGCGCCTATCGCCCAGACGAGCAGCAGGTCGCCGCCGAACGGGTCGCCGAGGCCCGGCTGTCGCCAACCGCACTGGCCGAAGCGACCGCGACCGCACGCGCCCTGGTCAAGGGCGTTCGGGCGCACAAGCCGTCTGGGCTCGATGCCTTCATGCACGCTTACGATCTGGGCAGCGACGAGGGCATCGCCTTAATGTGCCTAGCCGAGGCGCTGCTGCGGATTCCCGACGCACACACCGCCGACGAGCTGATCGCCGACAAATTGTCTGGGCCCGACTGGACCGAACAGCTCGGCCGCTCGAACTCGGCCTTCGTCAACGCCGCGACTTTCTCGCTGCTGCTGACCGGCAAGGTGCTCGAGGGCGCCAACGACCGCAGCCACAATTGGCGCTCGGTGCTCGGCCGCACGGTCGGGCGGCTGGGCGAGCCGGTGGTCCGCACCGCGGTCACCCAGGCGATGCGCATCCTTGGCCGCCAGTTCGTATTCGGCCGGACCATCGACGAGGCGCTGCGCCGCGCCGCGCCCGAGCGCGACGCCGGCCTGACCCACAGCTTCGACATGCTCGGTGAGGCCGCCCGCACGCATGATGATGCGGCGCGCTATGCCCGGGCCTATGCCGACGCGCTCGACCGCATCGCCAAGGACGCGCACGGCGGCTTCAAGCGTTCGGCGGGGATTTCGGTCAAGCTTTCGGCGCTCCACCCGCGCTACGAATTCAGCCATGCCGCGGAGGCCAAAGCGGCGATCGTGCCGGTGCTGCGCGAACTCGCAATGAAAGCCAGCGCGGCCGACGTCCATTTCACGATCGACGCCGAGGAGGCCGACCGGCTCGAGCTGTCGCTCGACATTTTCGAGACGCTGCTCGCCGATGACAGCCTGTTCAAGAGCGGCTGGGCCGGCTTCGGACTGGCGATCCAGGCCTATCAGAAGCGCGCCGTGCCGCTGTGCGACTGGGTCGCCGAGACCGCTCGGGCGCACCGCCGCAAGCTGATGGTGCGGCTGGTCAAGGGCGCTTATTGGGATACCGAGATCAAGGCCGCGCAAGTCGCCGGCCTGCGCGACTATCCGGTGTTCACGCGCAAGATCGCGACCGACGTGTCGTACATCGCCTGCGCCAAGCGACTGCTCGCCGCGAGCGACGTGATCTATCCGGCGTTCGCCACCCACAATGCCAACAGCATCGGCACGATCAAGGCGCTGGCCGGGACCGCGCCGTTCGAGTTCCAGCGCCTGCACGGCATGGGCGAGGGGCTCTACGAAGAGCTGGCCGAACTCGAGCAGGCGATCGGCGACGATCCGACGCCGGTGCGGATCTACGCGCCGGTCGGGAGTCACAAGGAGTTGCTCGCCTATCTCGTGCGCCGTCTGCTCGAAAACGGTGCCAATTCCTCATTCGTCAACCGCATCGCCGACGAAGACGTGTCGCTCGACCAATTGGTGCGCGACCCGGTTGCCGAACTCGCCGCGATCGAACCCAAGTGCAACCCGGCGATCCCGCTGCCGCGGTTGGTGTTCGGCCCGGCCCGTCACAACAGCGCAGGCGCCGATCTGTCCGATCCGTTGGTGCGCGAACCGTTGCTCGATCGTCTAAGGGAATTGGAAGCGCGAACCTGGGGCGGCGCCAAGGGCAGGGTGGTGACCTCGCCCTACGACCGCCGGATCATTGTCGGCCGAGTAGTCGACGCCACCCCGGCCGACGTCGACCGGATGGTCCGCGCCGCAGTGGCCGCGCAGCCGGCGTGGGATGCGTTGGGCGGCGAGGCGCGGGCGAGGCTGCTCGACCGCGCCGCCGACCTGTTCGAGGAGCATCGCGAGGAGCTGTTTTCTTTGTGCATCCGCGAGGGCGGCAAGACCCTGCCCGACGCGGTCCTCGAAGTGCGCGAAGCGGTCGATTTCCTGCGTTATTACGCGTCCGAGGCGCGGGCCAAATTCACGCGTCCGCTGCCTCTTCCGGGGACGACCGGCGAGCGCAATGAGCTGCGCCTCCACGGCCGCGGGGTGTTCGCCTGCATCAGCCCGTGGAATTTCCCGCTGGCGATCTTCATCGGGCCGGTCGGGGCAGCGCTCGCCGCCGGCAACACCGTGATCGCCAAGCCGGCCGAGCAGACCCCGCTGATCGGCGCGCTGGCGATCGAGCTGATGCACCAGGCGGGCTTTGCGAAAGATGTCGTCCAGCTGGCTTCGGGCGACGGCAAGACCGGCGCCGCTTTGACCTCGCACCCGCTGCTCGGCGGAGTGGCGTTCACCGGATCGACCGAGACCGCGCGGCTGATCAATCGTAGGCTGGCCGAGCGCGACGGGCCGATCATCCCGCTGATCGCCGAGACCGGCGGCCAGAATGCGATGATCGTCGATTCATCGGCGCTGCCCGAGCAGGTCACCCGCGACGTCATGTCGTCGGCCTTCCAGAGCGCTGGCCAGCGCTGTTCGGCGCTGCGCGTACTGTTCGTCCAGGACGATGTCGCCGATGGGATGATCACGATGATCGCCGGAGCGATGCAGGCATTGACGGTCGGCGACCCGCGCGACCTGGCCACCGACGTCGGACCGGTGATCGACGCCGAGGCCAAGGCGGCGCTCGACAAACATCTGGCGGAAATGGAAGCGGGCGCCAAACGGATCGCCCGGCTCGAACTTCCGCCGGAAGCCGCGAACGGCGATTTCGTTGCTCCCGCGATTTATGAGATCAGGGCGTTAAGCGACTTGAATCGAGAGAATTTCGGACCGGTCCTTCACGTCATCCGCTTCGCCGCCGAAGACCTTGGCAAGGTGGTCGATGCGATCAACGCCACCGGCTTCGGACTGACGCTCGGGCTGCAGAGCCGGATCGACACCGTGCGCGATTTTGTCGAGGAGCATGCGCGGGTCGGCAATCTCTACGTCAACCGCAACCAGATCGGCGCAGTGGTCGAAAGCCAGCCGTTCGGCGGCGAAGGGCTGAGCGGCACCGGGCCCAAGGCTGGCGGGCCCTATTATGTGGCGCGCTTCGCGACCGAGCGAGTGACCTGCATCGACACCACCGCAGCCGGCGGCAACGCCAGCCTGATGGCCGCAATCGAAGGTTAGGGAGCCGGGCGACCGCCGGTTTGTCCCACGCTGGCACGGCGGGGAGCGGGGTGCCGACAGCTGCGTTGCAGCATGTGCGGGACGGTCTTTCGGGACATGAACGCGTCTCGCCGGAGCGGTCGGGTTCCTAGATCCCGGCCGCTTCGTTCAAACCCCTAGCTCGCCATTCTCCACAGCTCGGGCGTATTGGCGACCGGCTGGACGATGAACGACTTGGCGAATTGGCGAATCTGGCCGCGCAGGCGCAAGTCGGCAACCTGGTCGGTGAGATAACCGAGCACCACCGGAAAGCTGTCGAATACACCCAGCCTGGTATCGCGGCGATAGGCCATCGCCCAGCCGTCGAAGCAGCGCACCTGGACGTTGCGCTTGACCAAAGTGGTGACGGCGATGTGGCGATGGTCGCCGCGGATCCGGCCGTAGAGCGCCTCGACCGCCTGGCGCCGCCCTTCGATCACCTG
>JBDTRT010000132.1:0-15287 GCA_039931595.1 Sphingomicrobium sp. | reverse complement strand
CCACGGAGAAAGCGACTACATGGCACAGCAGAAGGGCATCGTCTCGATCCCGTCGTCAGGCGGGGAAGCCGGGCTCAATCGCTATTTGAGCGAAATCAAGAAATTCCCGATCCTCGCCCCCGAGGAAGAGTTCATGCTGGCCAAGAGCTGGCGTGAGCATGGCGACACCGACGCCGCCGCCAAGCTGGTCAATTCGCACCTGCGGCTCGTGGCCAAGATCGCCATGGGCTACCGCGGCTACGGCCTCCCGGTCAGCGAGCTGATTTCCGAGGGCAACATCGGCCTGATGCAGGGCGTCAAGAAGTTCGAGCCCGACCGCGGTTTTCGCCTGGCGACCTATGCCATGTGGTGGATCCGCGCCTCGATCCAGGAATTCATCCTGCGCAGCTGGTCGTTGGTCAAGATGGGCACCACCGCAGCCCAGAAGAAATTGTTCTTCAATCTTCGCCGGATGAAGAACCAGATCGACGCGTTCGAAGAGGGCGACCTCAAGCCGGCTGACGTCACCAAGATTGCGACCGACCTCGGCGTGACGGAAGACGAAGTGATCTCGATGAACCGCCGCATGGGCCACGGCGGCGACACCTCGCTCAACGCCCCGCTCAAGGGCGATGAGGGCGGCGAAGGCCAGTGGCAGGACTTCCTGGTCGACAATGGGCCGCTGCAGGACGAGCTGCTCGCCGACGACGAGGAAACCCGCGTCCGCCACGATCTGTTGATGGATGCGCTCGAATCGCTCAACGACCGCGAGAAGCATATCCTGATGGAGCGGCGCCTGACCGACGACCCCAAGACGCTCGAGGAATTGAGCCAGGTCTATGACGTCAGCCGCGAACGCATCCGCCAGATCGAGGTCCGCGCGTTCGAGAAACTGCAGGCGGCGCTGCTGCGCCTGGCCGGCGACCGGCGTTTGCTGCCGGCGGCGTAAATTCCTCCCCTCGAGTTCGAGGGGAGGTGGCGCGCCGCAGGCGTGTCGGAGGGGGCCCTCCACCAGCAACGCTGGTCCCCCTCCCCCGAAAACGAAGGGGAAGAATACACCCACCCCTCTTGCCTTCCGGCGCGAAGAGTCGGACGATGATCGTTTCGGAGAGCGCGCAAGCTGCGCCTTCAGGCGACTCGCGCGTCCCGACCGGGACGAGAGGAGAGTCGCATGGGTGCTGAGACCAGAAGCGGAGAATCCAAAGGCACTCGAGTGATCGCGCTGGTCGGACCGGCCGGCGCGGGAAAGACCAGCCTTGCCGAAGCGATGCTGTTCGCAGCCGGAGCGACCGACCGCCTGGGTTCGACCGCCAACGGCTCCAGTATCGGCGACAGCAGCCCCGAAGCGCGGGCGCGCGGTGGCTCGACCGAACTCAACCTCTATAATTTCGACTATCTCGGCGACAGTTTCGCACTGATCGACAGTCCCGGGTCGGTCGGCTTCGCGGCCGATGGCGAGCGCGCGCTGGCGCTGGCCGACATGGCCGTCCTGGTAGTCGATCCGGACCCGGCGCGGGCGCCGCTCGCCGCCCCTGCCCTGCGCGCGCTCGACGAGCTTGGCATTCCGCACCTGATTTTCGTCAACCGCATCGACCAAGCCCACGGCCGCATCCGCGACCTCCTCGCCGCGCTCCAGCCGATGAGCGTGTCGCCGCTGATCGCGCGCCAGATCCCGATCCGCGAAGGCGACAAGGTCACCGGCTTTGTCGATCTCGCGCTCGAACGGGCGTTCCATTACCGGCCGGGCAAGGACAGCGAGCGGATCGATATCCCGGCCGATCTCCAGGCGCGCGAGGCCGAGGCCCGTACCCACATGCTCGAACAGCTCGCCGACCATGACGACGAATTGCTCGAGCAATTGCTGATGGACGAGGCCCCGAGCCAGGACCGGATTCTCCAGGACCTCGCCCGCGAAACCGGCGAAAGTCTCGGCGTTCCAGTGCTGTTCGGTTCGGCCGGCAGCGCGTGGGGCGTACGGCGGCTGTTGAAGGCGCTGCGCCACGAAGCGCCGGCTCCGCATGCGGCGGCGCGGCGGCTGGCGGTCACCGACCCTTCGCTCCACGTGTTCAAGATCAACCATGGCGGCTCGGTCGGCCGGCTGGCGCTGGCGCGCGCGCTTGGCGGCCGCTTGAGCGAGGGCTCCGACGTCAAGACCGGCAGCGGTGACGTCACCCGGCTCGGCGCGCTGTTCCGGATGCAGGGCGACAAGACCAACAAGGTCAGCGAAGCGCGCGACGGCGATATCGTCGCGGTCGCCAAGATCGACTCCGTCAAGGCCGGCGATTGGCTCGGCACCGGCAAGCTGCCGCCGCCGATCGACAGCGAGTTCCCGTCGCGCAACTTCGCGCTGGCGATCGAACCCGCCGACCGCAAGGACGACGTCCGCTTGTCCGGCGCGCTGCAGCGGCTGCTCGAGGAAGATTGCGCGCTGCTGCTCGACCATGACGAGGCGAGCCACGAGATGCGCCTCAAGGGCGTCAACGACGAGCATTTGAACACCGTGCTGGCGCGGCTCAAGCGGCGCTACGGAGTCGAGGTCAAATCGCACCCGCCGACTATCGGCTACCGCGAATCGATCCGCCGCACGGTGACTCAGAAGGGCCGCCACAAGAAGCAGTCGGGCGGGCACGGCCAGTTCGGCGACGTGGAGATCGAGATCAAGCCGGTGGCGCGCGGAGCCGGCTTCCAGTTCCACGACAAGATCACCGGCGGCGCGGTGCCGCGGCAATGGATCCCGGCGGTCGAGCATGGCGCCAAGGACGCGATGAACAAAGGCCCGCTGGGCTTCCCGGTGGTCGATGTCGCGGTGACCCTGATCGACGGCAGCTATCACAGCGTCGACAGCTCGGAACTGGCGTTCCGGATGGCCGGGCGGATCGCCATGCAGGAGGCGCTGGCAGCGTCGAGCCCGCATTTGCTCGAACCGGTCGAGCGGCTGACCGTGGTGTGCCCGTCGAGCGCCACCAGCCGGATCACTTCGGCGATCGCCAGCCGCCGCGGCCAGATGCTCGGCATGGCGCCGCGCGACGGCTGGGCCGGGTGGGACCGGGTCGAGGCGCTGATCCCCGAAGCCGAGCTTGGCGGGCTCGAGGCCGAATTGCGCTCGCAGAGCCATGGCCTGGCGACCTACGAGGCGCAATTCGACCATCTCGCCGAGTTGAATGGCACGCTGGCTGACAAGATCGTCCAGCAACGGATGCCCGAACCGGCCTGAGCGCGGTCTGATCGCCCGCGACATGCCGTCCGCGATCGCCTAGAGCGGCGCGCGATGAGGCGTTGGCTCAAAGACAGGCATTTCAGGTCGCTGCTCAAGAACAGCGGCTATCTGGCTGTATCCAAAGCAGTCGCCGGTATTGCAGCGGTGGCGACCCTGGCCTTCACCGGGCGCACGCTCGGCGTCGCCCTGTTCGGTATGCTGATCCTCATCACAAGCTATTCGAAGGCCGCCAGCGGCCTCAGCAAGTTCCAGTCGTGGCAGTTGATCGTGCGCTACGGCGGAGCGGCGCTGGCGACCGGCGACAGCGACGATTTCAAGACGTCGACCGGCTTCGCCTTCGCGCTCGACGTGGTCAGCGGCTTTGGCGGGATGATCGTGGCGATCCTGCTGCTGCCCGTACTCGGCCATCTGTTCGGCATCACTGACCAGTATCTTCTGCTGGCGATGGTCTATTGCACGCTGCTGCCGACGATGGGCGCGGCGACCCCGGTCGGCGTGCTGCGCTCGCTCGACCGGTTTGACCTTATCAGCTGGCAAGGATCGGCCTCTCCGATCGCCCGCGCGATCCTCACCTGCTGGGCGTGGTGGGCGGCTGCGCCGTTCGAGGCGTTCGTCGCCATCTGGTACGTGACCGACCTCGGCGGCGATCTCTACCTGTGGTTCCTGGCGTGGCGCGAATTGCGCCGGCGCGACCTGCTCCAGGGCATTCGCCCGACCTTGCGCCCGCACAGCCTGAGCGGTGCGTGGCGGTTTGCGATCCACGTCAATCTGACCTCGAGCCTGATCGCCGCCTGGGGGCCGATTGCGCGGCTGGTGGTCGGCGGTCTGGTCGGTCCGGCCGGGGCCGCGATCTACCGCGTCGCGGCGAGCCTGGCAGACAGCGCCCAGAAGCCGGCCGAGATGCTCGGCAAGGCTTACTATCCCCAGGTCGTCCAGATGGATTTCACGACCAAGCAGCCGTGGAAGCTGATGGTCCGCGGGACCGCGCTCGCGCTCGGCTTCGGCTTGGTGGTGCTAGTGGTGCTGCTGCTCGGCGGCCACACCCTCATCGGAAGTCTGTTCGGCAAGGGGTTCGTGCCGGCTTATCCGGTGTTGCTGGTGTTGATGCTGGCGCCGCTGCTGGCGATGTTCGGATTTCCGCTCGGGCCGATGCTTTACACGCTCGACCGGCCGGATGCTCCGCTCAAGGCGCGCTTGATCGGCACCATCCTCTATTTCGCGATTGTCGCGCCGCTGGCGTGGCGCTGGGGCGTGATCGGCGCCGCCGTCGCGTTCGTGATCGGTTATGCGACGATGGTCGTGGTGCTCGCCTTGCAGCTGGCCGGCGAATATCGGCGAGTGCGCGGGCGCGGCGCCCGCCAAGCCAGGAAGGTGGACGGCTAGCAAGCCGCCCGGCTTACAGCGACATTTCCTCGAAGCCGGCCTGCTTGACCGTCCGGTCGAGCGCAACCAGCGTGGTCAGCAGCGCTTCCATGCGGTCGAGTGGCCAGGCGTTGGGCCCGTCCGACTTGGCGCTGGCCGGATCGGGATGGGTTTCCATGAACAGACCCGAGACCCCGGCCGCGACCGCAGCCCGGGCCAACACCGGGACATGCTCGCGCTGGCCGCCCGAAGATGTCCCCTGCCCACCTGGCAACTGGACCGAATGGGTCGCGTCGAACACCACCGGGCAATTGGTCTCGCGCATGATCGCCAGGCTTCGCATGTCGGACACGAGGTTGTTGTAGCCGAACGAGGCACCGCGCTCGCACACCATGATATTGTCGCCGTCGCCGCCCGCGGCCCTCGCAGCGCTGCGCGCCTTGTCGACCACGTTGACCATGTCATGCGGGGCCATGAACTGACCCTTCTTGATGTTGACTGGGCGGCCGGCGCTGGCGACCGCCGTAATGAAGTCGGTCTGGCGGGCTAGGAAGGCCGGCGTCTGAAGGACATCGACGACTTGCGCCACCGGCTGGATCTGCGGGATGTCGTGGACGTCGGTTAGGATTGGCACGCCGAGCACCTCGCGCACCTTCTCGAGGATGCGCAGGCCCTCGTCGATGCCCGGCCCGCGGAAACTGGTGCCGGACGAGCGGTTGGCCTTGTCGAAGCTCGACTTGAAGATGAACAGGATGCCCAAGCGGTCGGTGATGCCCTTGAGCGTCTCGGCCGTGCGCAGCTGCAAATCTTCGCTTTCGATCACGCACGGACCGGCGATCAGGAACAGCGGCTGGTCAAGCCCGACGGAGCGTCCAAGCAATTGCATCCGTGGCCTTTAGCGAAGCGAGTCGACGACGGCCACCGGTTGCCAGCCATCGAGGCCGTTGTCCCGGCCGAAATCGGGTGGAAATGGCTCGCCGGCATGGATTCCGCCGCTGACGAACAGGCAATCGAAGCCCATCCGGGCGGCGCCGAGCACGTCGGTACGCAAGCTGTCGCCGATCGCCAGAACCGCGCCCGGCGGCGGATTGCCGGCGAGCTGCAATGCGTGGCCGTAGATCGCCGGGTGGGGTTTGCCGTACCACGCCACGCGCCCGCCAAGACCCTCGTAGAGGTCGGCCAGCGCCCCGGCGCAGGCTTCGGGGACGCCGCCGCGGATCACCATTCGGTCGGGGTTGAGGCAGTGCAGCAGAACGTCGCGGTCGGCCCAGGCGGCCAGCTGGTCGGCATAATCGGCCGGGTTGGTTCGCTGCTGGTCGAGGCCGGTGCAAGCGAGGTCGGTGAACCCGCCATCCTCGGCGATGACGATGGCGCGGCTTTCGAGGATCGCACGGTCCTCGGCGGTGCCGAGGAAGCCGACCGGCTTGTCCAGCGCGCGTAGGGCCGCGATGCCCGCCTCGCCACTGGTTGCGATGCCGTCCCAGGCGTCCCTGGGCAGGCCGATCCGCTGGAGCTGCTGCTCGACCGCTTCGGCGGTGCGCGGGGCGTTGGTGATTAGCACGATCGCCCGCCCCTGCCCGCGCCACTGCACGAGGCGCTCGGCGGCACCGGGGTAGAGCGTCACGCCGTCATGGACGACGCCCCAGATGTCGCACAGGATCAGTCGGTAGCGGGCGTCGAGCAAGCCGAGATCAATCATTCAAGACCGTTCATTCAAGACCGGCGTCGACCAACGCCGCCTCGATCGCCGCGACATCCTCGGGATTGTTGAGCTCGCGCAACGCAAACGGCGGCGTCGCGACCTCGACCATTGCGATCGGAATCCCGGCGACGAGGAAGCGCAATTGCTCGAGCCCCTCGAGCGTCTCGAGCTCGCTCACCGGGGTCGCCGCATAGGCGGCCAGCGCGTCGGGCCGATAGGCATAGACCCCGACGTGGAGCCGGACCGGCGACAGCTCGTGGTCGAGCGCGCCGTCGGGCAAATGGGGGATCAGCCGCTTGGAGAAATAGAGCGCATCGCCGCCGGCGTCCACGACCACGCTGGTGCCGCCGACCCGTCCCGCCGCTTCTTCGGCCTGGAGCGCCCGGACTTCGCCGCTGCGCAGCCGCATCGCCGGGGTTGCGACCTGGGCTTCGGGATGGCCGAGCATATGTTCGATCAGCGCCTCGACGAACCCCGGCGGGGTCAACAGCGCATCGCCCTGGAAGTTGATCACGACATCGGGCCGGTCAAGCTGCTGCAGCGCCTCGGCGCAGCGCTCGGTGCCGTTGCGCGCTTCGGGTGACGTCATGATGACGCTGGCGCCAAAGCCCGCCGCCTGGTTGGCGATGCGCTGGTCGTCGGTCAGGACATGGACCGAGCTTGCCCCGGCGACGCGCAGCGCCGCTTCGTGGCTGCGCTGGATCAGCGGCTTGGCGACGCCGCTCGCGCCGCGTAGCGCGACCAGCGGCTTGCCCGGGTAGCGCGACGACTGGAACCGCGCCGGGATCAGTATCGCGACCTTCATCGGTTTCGCCGGCTCACCGCGCGGCCGGGCAGTCGTGGATGTGGAGCACGCCGACCGGGCGGCCGTCCTCGACCACCAGCAGCACAGTGATGCGATGCTCTTCGAACAAGGTCAGGGCCTCGTCGATCAAGGCGTCGGGACCGACCGTCTTGGGATTGGCGGTCATATATGCGGACGCCGGCAGGTCGAGCCCGCGTTCGATGTTGCGGCGCAGATCGCCGTCGGTGATAATCCCGACCAATTGCCCCGTATCGTCAGTGACTCCGACCACGCCGAGGCGCTTGGCGGTCATTTCAACCACCGCCTCGTGCATCGAGCTGTCGCTTTTGGTGAGCGGCAGTGACGCGCCGCCGTGCATCACGCGCCGAACCGGCTTGAGCCGCGCGCCGAGCGCTCCGCCGGGGTGAAGCTTGCCGAAATCGGTACGGCTGAAGCCCTTCTGGCGCATGACGGTCATTGCCAGCGCGTCGCCGAGCGCCAGGGTCATGGTGGTCGAGGTGGTCGGAGCGACCGCTTCGGGCCCGACCTCGGCCCAGTGCGGCAAGACCAGCGCCGCGGTCGACGCCTCGGCCAGCAGCGAGTGCGCATTGCCGGTGATCGAGATGATCGGGATCTCGGCCGCGGCGAAATGGTCGATGACCGGTTCAAGCTCGCTGGTCGCGCCGCTCTGCGAAATGAGCAAGGCGACGTCGCCCTTGGCGGCGATGCCGAGATCGCCGTGGATCGCCTCGGCCAGATGGAGGAAGGTCGCGGTGGTCCCGGTCGAAGCGAAGGTCGCGGCGATCTTGCGGCCGATATGGCCCGACTTGCCGAGCCCGCTGACGATCAGCTTGCCGTCCATTGCGAGGATCATCGCGATCGCCTGCTCGAACGGCTCGCCGAGGCCGTCGGCCAGCGCATCGAGCGCGCGCGCCTCGTCGTGGAGGATCTCGCGCCCGAAGCAGATCACGCCGTCGCCGGCGGCTGGGTTTGCGTCGCTCATCGCAGCCGCCCTAGCCCACGCGGCTTGGACCTGTGAAGCACTGGCTTGACCAAGCGCCGCTCAGCGGCTTGGTTCAGCGCCAGTTTTCAAAAAGGGGCCCGCGTGAACAAGCGACTGACCTGGTACATCCTGTTCGCGCTCGTGCTCGGCGTGGTTGCCGGCTGGGCAATCAACGCCGGGATCGACGACGGCTCGCCCGACAGCACCGCCCGCTTGGCCGACATCGCCGGCTATCTCGGCATCGTCACGACCCTGTTCCTGCGCCTCATCAAGATGATCATCGCGCCGCTGGTGTTCTCGACCCTGGTCGCCGGCATCGCCCATATGGGCGACATTGCCGCGCTGGGCCGGGTCGGCCTGCGCTCGCTCGCCTGGTTCATTGGCGCGACGTTCGTTTCGCTGACCCTCGGGCTGATCCTGGTCAATTTGCTGCAACCGGGCGTCGGGCTCAATTTGCCGCTGCCGCCGGCGACCGCCGCGAGCGGCATCGAAACCGCCGCCTTCAATCTCAAGGATTTTGTCAGCCACCTCGTGCCGGCGTCGATCTTCGAGGCGATGAGCACGAACGAAATCCTGCCGATCGTCATTTTCTCGATTTTCTTCGGGGTCGCGCTGACCGCGGTCGGCGACAAGGGCAAGCCGATCGTCCGCGGCGTCGAATCCTTGGTCAGCGTGATGCTCCAGCTGACCAATTACGTGATGCGTTTCGCGCCGTTCGCGGTGTTCACCGCGGTCGCCGGCTCGATCGCCGAGCGCGGGCCCGAAATCATCTACACCTTCGGCAAGTTCGTCGGCAGCTTCTACCTCGGGCTGGCGCTGCTGTGGGCGATCCTGATCGGCGCCGCGTTCGTCATCGTCGGCCCGCGCACCCGCCACCTTGTGCGCTACATCCGCGACCCGGTCGTGCTCGCTTTCTCGACCGCCTCATCCGAGGCCGCCTATCCGCGCACGCTGGAGGCGCTCGACCGCTTCGGCGTGCCGCCGCGGATCGCCAGCTTCGTCCTGCCTTTGGGCTATTCGTTCAATCTCGACGGATCGATGATGTACATGACCTTCGCGTCGATCTTCATCGCCCAGGCCTATGGCATCGATCTCAGCCTCGGCCAGGAAATCACCATGCTGCTGGTGCTGATGATCACTTCGAAGGGCATGGCCGGGGTGCCCCGCGCCAGCCTGGTGGTGATTGCCGCGACCTTGTCGATGTTCAAGATCCCCGAGGCCGGGCTGCTGCTGATCCTCGCGGTCGACCATTTCCTCGATATGGGCAGATCGGCCACCAACGTCGTCGGCAATGCGGTCGCGGCCAGCGTCGTCGCGCGCTGGGAAGGCGATCTCGATCCCGAACAGCCGATCGACCTCGAACCGCCGCATGCGCCCTCGCACCAGCCCACGCCGCCGCCTGAAACCTAGTGTTGCGGATTTGGGTTCGACTCAGCCGAACGGCTGGTCGATGCTCGGCGGCGGCTTGGTGAAGAATTTCGGGCCGGTCGCGGTCATGTGCCAGCAATCTTCGAGCCGCACTCCGAACTTGCCCGGGATGTACAGCCCGGGTTCGTCCGAGAAGCACATGCCAGGAGCAAGCGGCGTGGTCTCGCCGTGGACCAGATAAATCGGTTCGTGGACTTCCATGCCGATCCCGTGACCGGTGCGGTGGGACAGGCCGGGTAGCCGGTAGCCGGGACCGAAGCCCCAACTTTCATAAGCGGCGCGGACGGCGTCATCGACAGCCCCGGCGGGCAGGCCGACGCGGGCGGTTTCGATCACGATCTGTTGTCCGCGGTGGACCTGGTCCCACAGCTTGCGCTGGTCGGCGCTGGGCTGGCCGACGACGAACGTGCGGCTGATGTCCGACTGATAGCCGTGGACCGTGCCGGTGCAGTCGAGCAGCACGATGTCGCCGCGCTCAACCACGTGCGGCTGCTTGCTGCCGTGGGGATAGGCCGACGCCTCGCCGATCAGCACCAGGCCGCCGTCATAGGCCGAGCCCAGCTGGTGATGGACGGCCGCGATCATCGCGTCGATGTCGGCCGCGGTCATCCCGACCTTGGTCCGCTCGCCGGCGTAGCGCAGCGAGGCGAGCATGATGTCGTTGGCGGCCTGCATCAGCGCCAGTTCGGCCGGCGACTTGATCATCCGCAAGGCGCGCACAACCGGGTTGGCGCTGACCACTTGAACCGCCGGCAGCTGGCGCAAGCGGTCGAGGATCCAGAAGCGGTCGGTTTCCTCGAGCCCGACCGGTGCCGCCGCCACTTTGCGCTCGCGCAGGAAGTCGGCGACCAGCTTGAGCGGGTCCTCATCCTCGTTCCAGGTGCGGATCTCGGCCGGGACCTCGAGCATCTCGGCGATCGACGGCCGCTCGAAGAACGGCGTGACGATGATCGGATCGCCCTCGGCCGGGATGACGACCGCGGTCAGCCGCTCGCTGCGCCACCACTGGATGCCGGTGAAATAATCGAGGCTCGGGCCCGATTCGACGATCACCGAGCCGATCCCGTGTTGCTTCATAAGCGCCTTGGCCCGGGCCAGGCGCTGGAGCCGTTCGGGCGCGCCGATCGGCGGTGGCAGCGGGATCGGCGGAATGTCGGCCGCGGCCTGGGCGAGGACTCGTCCGAACGAAATGGTCAGCGCCGTTAGCGCTGCCCCGCCCTGGAGAATTCGACGGCGCGCAATTGACCCGTGGCTCATTCGAATGGCCTCCCTTGCTCGACCAGTGTTGCACGGCTCCCGCGGATCGGCCAGCAGGCGCGTCCAATGTTCGACTCCATTGCCAGCGACGGCGCCAAACGCCCCGGAACCCGCGAGATGACGGTCATGCTGGCCGGGCTGATGGCGCTCAACGCGTTCGCGATCGACGCCATGATCCCGGCCCTGCCGGCGATTGGCCACTCGCTTGGCGTGAGCCAGGACAATCACCGCCAGCTGGTCGTGGTCGCCTACATGATGGGCTTCGGCTCGACCCAATTGCTGTGGGGCCCGCTGGCCGACCGGTTCGGCCGCCGCCCGGTGCTGGCGGCTGGAATCACGCTCTATGCGGTGTTCGCCTTGCTGTGCGGGATCGCCGGCAACTTCGCTTTGCTGATCGCCGGGCGGGTGGCGATGGGCGCGTCGGCGGCGGTCACCCGGGTGCTGGTGGTGGCGATGGTCCGCGACCTGTTCGAAGCCGAAGCGATGGCGCGGGTGATGAGCCTGGTGTTCATGGTCTTCATGCTGGTCCCGGTGCTGGCGCCGAGCGTCGGCCAGGCGATCCTGCTGGTCGCGCCGTGGCGGGCGATCTTCCTGGTGCTGGCCGGCTATGCGCTGCTGATGCTCGCCTGGAGCCATGTCCGCCTGCCCGAAACGCTCCACCCCGAATTCCGCCGCTCGCTCGCCTGGCGCGAGATCGGGCGGGCGATGTGGGCCACGATCCGCGAACCGCAGTCGCGCGGCTATACGCTGGCCTTGACGCTGACCTTCGGCGGGCTCGTCGCCTACATCTCCTCGGTCCAGCAGATCGTGTTCGATGCGTTCCACGCGCCGCGCGCGATCGGGCTCGTGTTCGGCGCGGTGGCGGCGCCGATGGCGGTCGCTTCGTGGGCCAATTCCAAGGTTGTCGGGCGGTTCGGGCTGCGGCGCGTCGGCCATGGCGGCGCAGCGGCCTTCGCCGCGGTGACCGCGACCCACGCCGCGATCGCCACCGCCGGCCTCGAGAGCCTGACCCTATTCATCGTCTTCCAGGGGCTGGCGATGGCCTGCTTCGCCTTCACTTCGTCGAACGTCGGCACGCTAGCGATGGAACATATGGGGCCGATCGCCGGCACGGCCTCGTCGGTCCAAGGGGTGGTCGGGACGGTCGGCGGTGCGGTGATCGGCCTGGTCATCGGCCAGGCGTTCGACGGCACTCCGCGGCCGTTCCTGTGGGGCCTTGCGGCGTGCGCGCTGACCGCCTTCGCGATCATCCTCGCAACCGAGCCCAAGCGGCTGTTCGCCGGGGTCGACGACGGTCGATCAGCGAAGCGCGCATAAGCAGGCGCGAGTTCGAGCGGGCAACGGCCCGGAATTCGCGAACTAGTCGGGCAATTGCGCAGAACCCGCTGCCGGCACGCTCCTCCTGACGGTCCGCCGGTGGATTTATGAGAACCCCGCGAACGAGCCGAGCCCAACCCTCCCAGGGGAGAGGGTTGGGCTCGGCGATCAGCCTTCCACGTCCTCGCTGCGGCCGGCCTCGTCGGGCTCCTCGGCGCCGATCATCAGCGATTCAGCGACGGCGTCGGTGCGGCCGCGGATGGCATTCTCGAGCCGCAGCGCGACTTCGGGATTCTGCTTGAGATATTGTTTGGCGTTCTCACGGCCCTGACCGATGCGGATCGAGTCGAAGCTGAACCACGCGCCCGATTTCTCGATCAGGCCGGCCTTGACCCCAAGGTCGAGAATCTCGCCGACCTTGGAAATGCCTTCGCCGTACATGATGTCGAACTCGACCTGCTTGAACGGCGGCGCGACCTTGTTCTTGACCACTTTGACGCGGGTCGTGTTGCCGACGATATCGTCGCGATCCTTGATCTGGCCGGTGCGGCGGATGTCGAGCCGGACCGAGGCGTAGAATTTGAGCGCGTTGCCGCCGCTGGTGGTCTCGGGATTGCCGTACATCACGCCGATCTTCATCCGCACCTGGTTGATGAAGATGACGGTGCAGCGCGAGCGGCTGATCGAGCCGGTCAGCTTGCGCAGCGCCTGGCTCATCAGCCGCGCCTGGAGCCCGACGTGGCTGTCGCCCATCTCGCCCTCGATCTCGGCCCGCGGCACCAGCGCCGCGACCGAATCGATCACCAGCACGTCGATCGCGTTGGAGCGGACCAGCGTGTCGACGATCTCGAGCGCCTGCTCGCCGGTGTCGGGCTGCGACACGATCAGCTCGTCGATGTCGACCCCGAGCTTCTTGGCGTAGGAAGGGTCGAGCGCATGCTCGGCGTCTACGAACGCGGCGCTGCCGCCAATCTTCTGTGCTTCGGCGATGGCGTGCAGCGCGAGCGTGGTCTTGCCCGAGCTTTCAGGGCCATAGATTTCGATCACCCGGCCGCGCGGAAGCCCGCCGACGCCCAGTGCGATGTCGAGGCCGAGGCTGCCGGTCGACGTGGTGTCGATCTCCATCTTCTCGCGGCTGCCGAGCTTCATCGCCGAGCCCTTGCCGAACGCGCGGTCGATCTGCGCCAGTGCCGCCTCGAGCGCCTTCTGCCTGTCCATGTTTCCCGATTCCGTTCCGACCACCTTGAGTTGCGCTGCCATGACCCCTGTCTCCTCGTCAATGCGGCGGCCAAGCCCCGCCTTGTGGAAGACCGTGGTGTATATGGTTTGTTCCGCTAGAACAATAGGGGAACATAGCGATTGAGAATAAACTTGGCCGGCTAGGCTAGCGGACGACTTTGCCTTGCTTGATCACGCCGTCGATTCTCTCGAGCGCGGAAATGTTCTTGAGCGGGTCGCCGCGGACCGCGACTAGGTCGCCAAACGCGCCCGGCGCGATCGAACCGACGTCGGCCTTGCCGAGCGCCTTGGCGGCTTCGCTGGTGGCCGCCTGGATCGCCTGCATCGGGGTCATGCCATAGCGCACCATGTAGGCGAACTGGCGGGCGCCGATGCCGTAAGGATAAACCGCCGCATCGGTGCCGAAGGTGAGCTTGACGCCGGCCTTGACCGCGGCGGCGAAGCCGCGCCGCTGGATATCGGTGGTCTCGCGATTCTTGCGCAGATATTCGGCCGGCCAGCCCTCCTTGGTGCCAACCTCCTCGATATAGTCGCCGTTGAAGATATCCATGTCGAGCCACACGCCTCTGGCCTTGGCCAAAGCAATGCCTTCGGCATCGAGATAGCTGGCGTGTTCGATGGTCCGCGCGCCGGCGCGGATCGCCGCCTTAATGCCTTCGGCGCCGTGGGCGTGGGCAATGCAATAGGAGCCGCGCAACTTGGCTTCGTCGCACGCCGCCTTCATTTCTTCCGGCGACAGTTCGAGCGCGCCCGGTTCGCTGCCCAGGGCAAGCACCGCGCCGGTCGCAATCAGCTTGATGAAGTCGGCGCCATGGTCGAGCAGATAGCGCGCGCGGTGGCGGGCCTCGCCCGGATTGCGCACGACGCCGACGTGGAAGGTGTCGGGGATGGGCACGTCGGCAGCAAGCGCATCGATGTCGCCGCCGCCGCCGGGCGTGGTGATGTAACCGCCGGCGACGAACATCCGCGGGCCTTCGACGTCGCCGGCGGCGATCGCGTCGCGCAGCGCAACGTCGGTTAGCCCGCGATAGACCCCGACGTCGCGCACCGTGGTGAAGCCAGCACGGAGCATGGTCCGCGCCGCGCTGACGCCCTTGAGGATGGTCGCCGCCTCGCTGTGCTTGAGCGGCTCGGCCGGGTCGTTGCTCGAGATGGCGCCGTCGGCGACGTGGGTGTGGAGGTCGATCAGGCCGGGCAGCACGGTCATGCCCGACCAGTCGATCGCCGCTGCGTCATTGGCGCCGGCGGTCCACGCAGTGACCGAGGCGATGCGGCCGTTGGATATGGTGATCCGCTGGTCGGTCAGCACGCGGCCGCTGGCGGGGTCGATCAGTCGCCCGGCGTGGACCTCCAGTGACTGCGCCGCGGCCGGGCTGGCGATAGCGCCGGCCAGGCCGAGCAGCAGTGTGAGCCCAACCCGTCTGACCATCCCTCAGCCCCCTTGTGCCGCTTTAGGCCGGCGTGATCGCCGCCGCGCCGGTGGTGTCGCCTTCGCCGCCTTCGGGCCGCTTGTCGAACACCTCGTCGATGATCCCGAATTCCTTGGCCTCGTCAGCCTCGAGGAACTTGTCGCGGTCCATCGCCTTCTCGATGTCTGCGATCTTCTGGCCGGTGTATTTGGCGTAGAGCTCATTGAGCCGCTGGCGCATGCGCAGGATTTCCCGCGCCTGGATCTCGATGTCCGCGGCCATGCCCTGGGCCCCGCCCGACGGCTGGTGGACCATGATCCGGCTGTTGGTCAGCGCGACCCGCATGCCGGGTTCGCCAGCGGCGAGCAGGAAGCTGCCCATCGACGCCGCCTGGCCGATGCAGACCGTTCCGACACGCGGCCGGATGTACTGCATGGTGTCGTGGATCGCGAGCCCGGCGGTGACTACGCCGCCCGGCGAGTTGATGTACATGAAGATGTCCTTCTTCGGGTTCTCGGACTCGAGGAAAAGCAATTGGGCGGTGATCAGCGAGGCCATATGGTCCTCGACCGCGCCGGTGACGAAGATGA
>JBDTRT010000131.1:0-10566 GCA_039931595.1 Sphingomicrobium sp. | reverse complement strand
AGCGGACGATCGAGACCCGCGGCGAGAATTTGCTCAAGGGCCTCGCCAACATGCTGAAGGACATCAGCGCCGGGCAGATGACCCAGAGCAAGCCGGGCGCGTTCGAGGTCGGCAGGAATATCGCGATGACCCCGGGCAAGGTGGTTCACGAAACCCCGCTGTACCAGCTGATCCAGTACACTCCGGCGACAGCCGACGTGCTCGAAACGCCGCTGGTGGTGTTCCCGCCGTGGATCAACCGCTTCTATATCCTCGACCTCAACCCCGAGAAAAGCTTCGTCAAATGGTGCGTCGACCAGGGCGTGTCGCTGTTCATGGTCAGCTGGAAATCGGCCGACGAGAGCATCGCCGGCGTCTCGCTCGACGATTATGTGCTGGGTGGGCAGGTCGACGCAATCGACACCATCCGCGGCCTGCTCGGGGTAGAGAGCGTCCACGCCATCGGCTATTGCGTGGCCGGAACGACGCTGGCCGCGACGCTCGCTTACCTTTCGGCCAAGGGCGAGGCCGGCAAGGTCAAATCGGCGACTTTCTTCACCGCCCAGGTCGATTTCAGCGAGGCCGGCGACCTCAAGCTGTTCCTCGGCGACGAAACCATGGGGCTGCTCACCCAGCTGACCCAGGACAAGGGTTATCTCGACGGCCGCTACATGGCCGCGACCTTCAACCTGCTGCGCGGCCGCGACCTCATCTGGAGCTACGTGGTCAACAATTACCTGCTGGGCGAGGAGCCGCCGCCGTTCGACCTGCTGCACTGGAACAGCGACACCACCAACCTGCCGGCGAGCTGGCACCGCAATTATCTCGAGACGCTCTATCGCGGCAACAAGCTGGTCGAGCCCGGCGGGATCACCGTCGCCGGCACCCCGATCGACCTCCACCGGGTGACCACGCCGACCTACATTCAGGCCGGCCGCGAGGATCATATCGCCCCGCCCCAGAGCGTGTGGAAGGTCATGGACCAGTTTCAGGGGGACAAGCGCTTCGTGCTCGCCGGGTCGGGCCACATCGCCGGCGTGGTCAACCCGCCGGGGGCGGGCAAGTATCAATATTGGATCAATGACAAGCCATGCGGCACGCTCGACGACTTCATCGCTGGCGCGGCCGAACACAAGGGCAGTTGGTGGCCCGACTGGCTGGCCTGGCTCAAGCTGCAGGACCCCAAGACGGTCAAGGCGGCCGGCGCCAGGGTGCCAGGCAAGGGCAAGCTGAAGGCGATCGAGGATGCGCCGGGCCGCTACGTCAAGGAGCATTAGAACCGTGTGCGGCCTGTGCATCCGGCCGGGGCAACCCGAGGAGCGGCAATATCTGGAAGATTTGCAGCGACGCGCGTCATTGGTGCACGAAGTTCACCGCGAAGCCCTGCTTGCCCACCCTGAAGCAATCACATTGCCCGCCGAGCAAATCGAGCGTGGAGAAGTTTTGGTTGCGGAAATCGACAAGCGCATCGCCGGCTTTGCGGTCGTCCTCGACGATCATGGCAAGGCCGAGCTCGACGGACTGTTCGTCGAACCGGATCTTTGGCGAAACGGGGTCGGCTTGGCCTTGATCGAGGCCGCTGCGGCCGAAGCCAGACGAAGAGGGCTGGGGCCGCTGAAGGTAATTGCCAATCCCACCGCAGAAGAATTTTACATTAAGTCCGGCTTTGTCATGGAAGGCATGGCCGATACCCAATTCGGCCCGGGTATAAGGATGACGCGCTAGCTAGCAGTTTTGGTATTTCCAGTGCCGCTTTTTGCCTTGGCCGAGCCATTCGACCGCGGATGCGATCCGCTTGGCGCGGGTCGCCGGCTGCTTGGCCTCGGAGATCCAGTCGAAATACTCGCGTTGCGCGCCCGGCGGAAAAGCGTCGAGCGCGGCCTTGGCCTGGGGCGCTGCCTCCAGCGCGGCGGCAAATTCAGGATGAAGCTCGGGCGGCGGCTTGGGCGCATGCTTGACCTTGCGCGGCGCCGGCGCCGACCCTGCGAGTTCTGCCGCCTTGAGGATCAGCGCGTCGAGCTCGCGGTCGGGGGGCAGGTCGTCGAGCGAGGTAAGCTTGCCGAACTGGCCCATCCCGTCGGGCTCCGCCTCGTTGCCTCTTAGCTCCTGCCCGCGCCAGAAATTGAGCGCCGCATGGGCCTTGAATGCCGCCATCACGAGCAGGATCTTGCCGCCCGCCGTATAGGCCGGCGCGCTCCATTTGGTGGTTTTCTCGGCATCCGGGACGATCGCCCGGATGCGGCTTCGGACATGGCTCAGGATCGGCCGCGCGAACGGCTGCGCGCGCTCGATATAGGCGTCGACCCGCGGGTCGGAGTTCACAGGATCCCGCCGCCGAGCATCAGGCGCACGATCGCCACGACGATCACGATCAGGTTGAGGTTCCGCCCGCCGTTGTTCTTCGAGGCGATCCCGACCGCGGCGCCGATCACCGCCAGCGGGACGATCAGCCAATTGGCCCAGCCGAGCAGTGGCAGGAAGGCAATCGCCGCGAACAGCAAAGCGACGACGCCGATGATGATCGAGGCAATATTCAGCATAAGGCTCCGTTTAGAGCAGTTACCGAGCGGTTTCCACAGGGGCGATGCGCGCCAGCATGCGGTCGCCGCAGCGGACCGTCAACGACCCCACCGGCGGGTCGATCGGCCAGCTGCTGCGTACCTCCTGGGTTACCGCCGGCCCGGTCGCGGGTCCGCTCGGGGCGATCGCCCGAAGCTCGACCGCGACTTGCACCGGATAGCTCTCCATCACCCGCATGTCGGCCCATTCGAAGCGGTAGCCGCCGGTTGGAACGGTCACCTTGCCGGCCACGATCAGCATCGGCCGGGCGCCAGGACCGGGCATTGCATCGACCCACGCCGACCAGTCGTTCGAACTGATGATGCCGCAGGCGCTCGCCGGAGCAGGCGGTGCCGGCACGGGCGCGCAAGCGGCGAGCAGCGGCGCCAAGGCGGTGGCGGACCCGAAGCGCAAGCGCTGGATTGCCCGGCTGCCGGTGCGGGCGGTTAGCGCGCCGCCACCGGCGTAATGCTCGCCAGCGTCTGTTCGCCGCAGCGAATTTCGACCGAATCGATGCGCTGGCCAAGCGGCCATTCGCCGCGCAGCTCATGGGTCATCAGTGCCTGGGTCGCACCGCCGGTCGGCGGCAACACCTGCAAAGTCACGAACGCCTGGGTCGGATAGCCCCGCCGGATCTGCAGCGAACGATCGAAACTGACCGTATAGCCACCGCTCGAGGTCGTCACTTTGCCGATGACGTGCAGCGTCGGCGCGGCCGAACCCGGCATCAGATTGATCCACGCCCGCCATTCGCGGCCGTTCGAGACCGGACAGGTCAGTTGCGGGCCGGGCGGATAGACGCCGGGCGCCGGATAGGCCGGTGCCGGGTAGCCAGGTGCAGGATAGCTCGACTGGGGATAGCTCGACTGGGGATAGTTGGGCGCCGGATAATTGGACTGCGGATAATTGGGCGCTGGATAGTTGGAAGGGGGATAATTAGCCCCGGGTGAGCCCGGTGGCGGATAGTTGGATTGGGGCGGGTAGGGCGCCGGCGGATAGGCCTCACCGGGATAGGCCGCGGGCGGATAGGGCTGGTCCTGGTACGGCCCGCCGGGCGGGACGGTATCGCAAGCGGTGAGGAGCAGCGCCATGGCACCACCGAAAAGGATCCGTTTCATACCTGTAGCAATGCCGGGAGGGCCATTGCGGTTCCGTCAATCGTGCGGATGGGACGGGCGCGGCGCACGGACCAGCGCAATCACGTAAAGCGCGAGGGCGGTCCAGATCGCCCCGAAGGCAATCGCGTGGGCGCGCCCGAACGGCTCGCCATAAAGCCACACCGCGCACAGCAACTGGAGCGTCGGCGCGAGGAACTGGAGCATGCCCAGGGTCGAGTAAGGCAAGCGACGCGCAGCGGCGGTGAACAGCAGCAGCGGAGTGGTCGAGGCCACCCCGGCGAACAGCAGTAGCACCGTTTCCTTGCCGGTCGAGCCGAAGCTCGGTGCGCCGGCCGCAAGGCTCCACGCCAGCCAGGCGAGCGCCAGCGGGAACAACAAGGCGGTTTCGATCGCCAGCCCGGCGAGGGCGTCGACCAGCGCGATCTTGCGCAGCAGCCCGTAGGTGGCGAAGCTGACGCACAGGGTCAGGCTGATCCACAATTGGTCGTGCGCACCGCCGAGCAGCGCCAAAATGCCCGCCGCGGCGATCGCGATTGCGCTCCACTGCAGCCACGACAGGCGTTCCTTGAGCACGAACCGGCCGAGCAGCACATTCGCCAGTGGGTTGAGATAATAACCAAGGCTTGCGGCGAGGATGTGCCCGTTGACCACGGCGTAGATGTACAGCAGCCAGTTGAGGCCGATCAGCGCCGAGGTCGCAAGTAACAGGAACAGCGTGCGGCGCCGCCGGACGGCCTGCCGGACGTCGCTCCAACCGCGCGTGATCGCCAGCAGCAGCGCGAGGAACGGCAACGACCACAACACCCGGTGGGCGACGATTTCGACCGCGCTAATGTCGCCGACGGCCTTGAAGTAGATCGGCAGGACGCCCCACAATCCGTAGGCGGCAACGCCGCTGGCGAACCCGCGGCGGGCTTCCAATTGTGTCGTTGGTTCGGGAAGTGCGGCGGGGGCGGCGGCGTTCATTCGACGCGCGCCTAGCGGCGCTTAGCGGCAAGTGAAAGGTCAAGATGAACGTGGTGTTGGTTGAAACGGCCGACACAGCCTGCCACTGATGTCGTCCGATCCCCTGGAAAGGCCGTTCCGCTGTCCCTTAACTCCGCCTGCAAACGCGTTGCCTGCTTGACTTGGCCAGTTGCGATCTTGGCCGGATGCGCGAATCTGCAGCCGGTCAAGCCGGACGTGCGGTCAGGCGCGACCGTCGTGCTAGAGCCGCCCGCCACGTCGGAGGGGTGGAAAGGGATCGCCACCAATTCGGACGAATGGCGGATTTCCCGGCTCGACCTCGCGTGGGAGTCCGCGCTCGCCGATGCCAAGCGCAATTTCGCAGGTGAGGTTCGCAAAGAGCGGGTGATGCTCAACCCGCATGCCGCGCTACCGCGCCCGGCACCGACTCCGGGCAGTTACAACTGCCGCCTGATCAAGCTCGGCAAGACCACCCCCAAGGCCCCGGCGTTCGTCAGCTTCAAGCCGTTCTTCTGCTATGTCCAGGTCGAGGACGAGCTGCTGACCATCGTCAAGCAGACCGGCAGCCAGCGCCCGGCCGGCCGGCTATGGGAGGACGACAATCCCGAGCGCCTAATCTTCCTCGGCAGCTTGGCGCTGGGGGACGAGCAGCAGCCGCTGGCCTATGGAGACGATCCCAAGCGCGACATGGCCGGGGTGTTCGAACGGATCGGACCGTTCCGCTGGCGGCTGGTGATCCCGTGGCCGCAAAGCACGTCCAAGCTCGACGTGTTCGAGCTGACGCCGGTCACCATCCAGCCCGAATGAGCCTTCCGGGACGGCTTGCCGATCCTGGCGAAGTTCGCGCGCATCTGGTCGCCGCCGCATCGGCCGGGCAGTCGATCACTTACTCCGAACTGCTCCATCAGCTTGGCCACGGGTTCACCCGGCCCAAGATGCGCGCCTTGTGCAAGGTGCTGGGGGTGATCGACGAGGCCGGTGCCGAGCGCGGCGAGCCCGAACTCGCGGTACTCGTCGTGCGTCAGTCGGACCAACTGCCCGGGCAGGGCTGGTGGGTCGCCGGCGGGGCCTCCAGCAACGACTATACCGGACCGTGGGAAGGGCCGCAGGCGCGGCGCCTGGTCGACCGCTTGCAGCGTCAGGCGTTCGACTATTGGGGAGACAGAAGCTAAGCGCCGGACGATGAGCGACAAGGCGACGAGCGACACGCAGGCGAGAACGTTTACGGTCGTCGAGGACGACGATGGCATTCGCCTCGATCGCTGGTTCAAGCGCCACCTGCCCGACGTCAGCTTCAACATCGTGTCGCGCTGGGCGCGGACCGGCCAGATCCGCCTCGACGGCAAGCGCGCCACGCCCGGTGACCGGATCGAAGCCGGGCAGCAAATCCGCGTGCCACCGCCCGAGGCGACGCCGGAACGCTCGGCCAAGCCGCAGCGCCCGATTGTCGCGCTCAGCCCCGAAGAGGCCGAGCTGGTGCGCGAGATGGTGATCTACTCCGACCCGCACGCGTTCGTGCTGGCCAAGCCGCCCGGCCTGGCGACGCAGGGCGGGACCAAGACCTACCAGCATCTCGACCGGCTGCTCGACGGGCTCGCGGATGATGCCGGGCAACGGCCCAAGCTCGTCCACCGGCTCGACAAGGACACGTCGGGCGCGCTGCTGGTCGCGCGCACCGCCCGCGCCGCCGGTCATTTCGCCAAGGCCTTCGCCAGCCGCACCGCGCGCAAGGTCTATTGGGCGCTGGTGGTCGGCGTGCCGTCGCTCGAAGAGGGGCAGATCGATCTGCCGCTGGCCAAGCAGCCCGGCACCGGCGGCGAGAAAATGCACGTCAGCGAGGAGGCCGGCCTGCCCGCCAGGACCCGCTGGCGGACGATCGACCGCGCCGGCAATCGCGCCGCCTGGGTCGAATTGCAGCCGCTCACCGGCCGCACCCACCAGCTGCGTGCGCATATGGCGGCGATCGGCCACCCAATCGTCGGCGACGCCAAATATGGCGGGCCCGAAGCCTTCCTGACCGGCGGGATTAGCCGCAAGCTCCATCTCCACGCGCGCCGCATCCGGATCGACGCGCCCGACCGCGGCGAGATCGATGTTTCGGCCGAGCTTCCGCCGCATTTCGCCGAGACCCTGGCGACCCTTGGCTTCGAAGCGATGGCCGGCGACATGCTGCCGCTCGACAAGGCCGACCCGGCCAAGTCGCCCGAGGTCAAGCAGCGCCGCGTCGCCGCCGCCGCCAAGTCGCGCCGCCGCGAGCGCAAGGGCGAGCGGCGCAACCGCGGCGGCGGTTCGACGGCCGGTTCGAAACCGACCCGCGGCTCGCCCCCCCGCGGCGGGCGCCGCTGATGCATCCCAACCGGGCATTCGACTGGGACGACCGCCAGGCGATGCTCGACTTCGTCGCGGCCCGCGGCTTTGCCCATATCTTCGCCGCCGACATGGACGGGCTGCGCGTCGCCCATGCGCCGGTCGTGGTCGGCGACGACGGGCGGGTTCAGTTTCACATGGCGCGCCGCAATCGCGCCGCCGGGCAATTCGCCGGCCACCAGCTGCTGATCAGCGTTGCCGGGGCCGATGCCTATCACAGCGCCAATTGGTACGCCTCGGCCGACCAGGTGCCGACCTGGCTCTATGAGGCGGTCGAGATCGAAGGCGAGGCGCGCCAGCTCAGCGAGCCCGAACTGGTCGCCCAGGTCGATCGCCTGACCGAGATCATGGAGCGGCGCTGGTCGCCGGACGCGCCGTGGACTCGGGCCAAGCTGTCACCTGGCAAGTTCGACGCGATGGTCCGGGCGATCGTCGGCTTCGAAGTCGTCCCGCGCGCGATCCGCGGCACGCGCAAGTTCAACCAGCACAAACCCGCCGCCGACATCGTCGCCTCGCTCGCCGGGCAGTTGGGCGCTGGCCGCGACGACATCGCCGCCGCCATTCGCGGAACCGATCCACGGGCATGAACCGGCTGGCGATTTTCGACTGCGACGGGACACTGGTCGACAGCGGCGCGACGATCTTCGCGGTGGTCCAGGAAACTTTCGCCGAGCATGGGCTGGTGGCCCCGCCACCGCGCGACTGCCGCCGGGTGATCGGCCTCAGCCTGACCGAGGCCATGCAGGCGCTGGTCCCCGCCGCAAGCGATCATGAGCATGCCCGGCTGACCGAGACCTACAAGGCGAGATTCTCGCAGGCGCGGCTCGCGGGACGGGTCGAGGAGCCGCTGTTCGATGGCATCGCCGAACTGCTCGACCGGCTCGCTGACGACGGATGGCTGCTGGCCGTCGCGACCGGCAAGTCGGACCGCGGGCTCGATCACTGCCTCGACCGCCACGGCCTGACCGGGCGTTTCGTCTCGCTCCAGACCGCCGACCGCCATCCGTCGAAACCGCACCCGTCGATGACCCTCCAGGCGATGGCCGAGGCCGACGCCGCGCCCGAAACCACCGTCGTCATCGGCGACACGTCGTTCGACATGGGCATGGCCCGCGCCGCCGGCGCGACCGGCATCGGCGCCGGCTGGGGCTATCATGATGCGGACGAATTGCGGGCCGGCGGAGCGGCCGCGGTCGCCGACCAGCCGCTCGACGTGGTTGGGCTGATCGCCACTGCACGGGAACGCATCGATGGTTGACGACGCCCGCTGGAAGCGCCGTTTTCATCTGTTTGCACTGGTCCGGCTGGCCGGGTTGGCTTTGTTCTTCCTCGGCCTGGCGATCGCCTACAGCGACCTGGTCCGCACCGGCGGCTGGCCCGCGGCCGGTGCGATCGTTGCCATCCTCGGCGTGATCGGCGCAGTGTTCGCGCCGCGCCTGCTCAAGCGGCAGTGGGAGCGAGAGGACCGCCCGTGAAGCGCTTCTGGAAGGAAGCGCAAGCGGTTCGCACTGGCGCCGGGTGGGGCGTGGAGCTCGACCAGCGGCCGCTGCGCACCCCCGGCCGGGCAGCGCTGGTCGTGCCAACCGAGCGGCTCGCCCGGGCGATCGCCGAAGAGTGGGCCCAAGCCGAGGACACCGTCGACCCGCGGGCGATGCCGCTGACCGGACTTGCCAATGCCGCGATCGACCGGATCGGCGCCGACCGCGGCAAGTTCGCTGCGGACCTCGCCCAATATGCCCAGGCCGACCTCGCCTGCTACCGCGCCGAAGGGCCGGCGACACTCGCCGCGCAGCAAGCCGAGAGCTGGGATGCGCTGCTGGTCTGGGCGCGGCGGCGCTACGATGTCGATTTCGCGATCACGACCGGGATCATCCACATCGCCCAGCCGCCGGCGACAGTCGATCGCCTCGCCCATGAAGTGGCCGCGCTCGATGCCTTTCGCCTGGCCGGACTGTCGCCGCTGGTCACCATCGGCGGCTCGCTGATTGCCGCGCTGGCGGTGCTCGACGAGGCGCTGACGCCGGCGCAGGCGTGGCACGCGGTCAGCGTCGACGAACGCTGGCAGCTCGAAAAATGGGGTTCGGATAGCGAAGCCGGAGTCGCGATGGCGAGCCGCGAGCGCGACTTCCTCGCCGCCGCGCGGTTCCTCGAACTGCTCGGCTAGGGGACGTCGCGCCCGCCGCCAAGATCGCGGACGAACGGCATCAGATTGGTTTGCCGCGAGCGCTTGAGCCGCTCGGCACCGACGATCGCGCGGACCTCGGCGAGGCATGCGTCCATGGCGTGGTTGACCAGCACATACTCATATTCGGCCCAGTGGCTGATCTCGTCGGCCGCGCGGCGCATGCGATCGCCGATCACCTCGTCGCTATCGGTGCCGCGCGCCCGCAACCGCCGCTCGAGCTCGGGCATCGACGGCGGCAGCAGGAAGATCGTCACCAGATGCTCGCCAAAGTCCGGCTCGAGCTGGCGGGCGCCCTGCCAGTCGATGTCGAACAGGATGTCGCGGCCGTCCTTCAGGGCGGCTTTGACCGGCGCTTTCGGGGTTCCGTAGCGATGGCCGAAGACCGTCGCCCATTCGACGAATTCATTGGCCGCAATCATCGCGTCGAACGCCTCGCTGGAAACGAACCGGTAATCGACCTCGTCGCGCTCGCCCGGCCGGATCGGACGGGTCGTGACACTGACCGACATGGTGATCTCGGGGTCGGCGTCGAGCAGCATTCGGGCAATCGTCGACTTGCCCGCCCCAGACGGTGAGGAGAGGACAATCAGCAGGCCGCGGCGGTGGCGGCCGGATTGTGCGTCAGGCGTCAGGTCCATGCATGCTCTTGCTTCCGGCAAGCGGTTTTCGTCAAGCTTCGCCTTAATTTGGTGCAGTGCAGCATTTTTTCCTTGCAATACCGCAGCGCAATGTATATTGTGCACTGCAGCAAAGAAGGAATTTTACCCATGACCGACCAGACCAAGATTCAGGCCGAAGCCGCTGCTGCCGCTGCTGCGGCTCCTGCCAAGCTCGCCAAGACCGTTGCTGACACCGTTGAGACGGTTGCCAACGAGACCGTCAAGACCGCCAAGCGTGAGCGCGCTGCAGCGACCCGTCGCTCGAAGCGTTCGGCCAAGCCGACTGCCCGCAAGGCCAAGCGCAAGTATACCGCCCGCAAGACCAGCGCCCGCAAGGCAACTGCCACGAAGGCCGCTCGTCAGACCAAGCGCACCGCCGCCAAGCCTGCGGCCGCTCTGAACCAGAGGATCCAAGATATGAATTTCATTCCCAACACCTTCCCCGGCTTCGACGCCTTTTCGGGCTCGACCCCTTTCCAGTCGATGTTCGCCAATGTCGGCGAGCGCGGCCAGGAAGCCGCCAAGAAGTCGCAGAAGGTCGCTCAGGAGCTGGCCGATCTCGCCCGCTCGAACGTCGAAGCCGTGGTTGAAGCCGGCCGCGTTGCCGCCGAGGGCGCCCGCTCGATCGGCCAGGACGCCGTCGCTCGCACCCGTGAAGGCGCCGAGCAGGCTGCCGATGCGATCCGTTCGCTCGCCGAAGCCAAGTCGCCGACCGAGTTCGTGCAGCTCCAGA
>JBDTRT010000130.1:0-4344 GCA_039931595.1 Sphingomicrobium sp. | reverse complement strand
CGACTTCAAGGTCGAGGGCGACCTGAGGCGCGAGATCGCGATGAACATCAAGCGGTTGATGGACCTCGCCTGCTACCGCGGCCTGCGCCACCGCAAGGGCCTGCCGGTCCGCGGCCAGCGCACGCACACCAATGCGCGGACCCGCAAGGGCAAGGCCAAGCCGATCGCCGGCAAGAAGAAGTAAGCGAGCGCTCATCCGCGAGGATGGCCGCGAGACACTTCTCGATAACAGGACAACCCTTCGACTTCGCTTAAGCGCGAATTGGCTCTCGGGAGCGGTCGGACGGGTTCAGGGATTAGGATTTAGATTATGGCTCAAGCACCCCAGCGCCTTCGTCGGCGGGAGCGCAAGAACATCACCGCCGGCGTGGCGCACGTCAACGCCAGCTTCAACAATACGATGATCACCATCACCGACGCCCAGGGCAATGCGATCGCGTGGAGCTCGGCCGGGATGATGGGCTTCAAGGGCAGCCGCAAGTCGACTCCCTACGCCGCCCAGGTCGCCGCCGAGGACGCCGGCAAGAAAGCCGCCGATCACGGCGTGCGCACGCTCGAAGTCGAGGTCAAGGGACCGGGATCGGGCCGCGAAAGCGCGCTTCGGGCGCTGCAGGCGGTCGGCTTCCAGATCACCTCGATCCGCGACGTCACGCCGATTCCGCACAATGGAGTGCGCCCGAGCAAACGCCGCCGCGTCTGAGTCCGCGCCGTGCGCCTGACGCACGAGCGGAGTGAAGACATAGGTTTAACCAAGAGGGCCGCTCGCAGGCCGCCCTCGCACTGCCAAGGGATGAACATGGCCGTCAACGCAAAGAACTGGCAGGAACTCAAGAAGCCCAACAGCCTCGAGCGCCGGATGGGGGGCGATGCCCGCCGCCGCGGCGTGTTCGTCGCCGAGCCGCTCGAGCGCGGTTTTGGAATGACGCTTGGCAACTCGCTTCGCCGGGTGCTGCTGTCGTCGCTCCAGGGCGCCGCGATCACCTCGATCAAGATCGAGGGCGTGCTTCACGAATTCTCGTCGCTGACCGGGGTCCGCGAGGATGTCACCGACATCGTCCTCAACGTCAAGCAGATCGCGCTCAAGATGGAAGGCGAGGGCCCCAAGCGGCTCCAGCTGAGCGCGACCGGCCCGGCCGACGTCACCGCCGGCATGATCGCCGCCACCGGCGACATCGAGATCACCAACCCCGATCTGTTGATCTGCCACCTCGACGAGGGCGCGACGCTCAACATGGAGCTCACCGCCGACGTCGGCAAAGGCTATGTGCCGAGCCAGGCCAACCGCCCGGTCGACGCACCGATCGGCCTGATCCCGGTCGACGCGCTGTATTCGCCGGTGCGCCAGGTCGCGTACAAGGTCGAGAACACCCGCGTCGGGCAGGAGCTCGATTACGACAAATTGACCCTGACCATCGACACCGACGGCACGATCAGCCCGGAAGACGCGCTCGGCTATGCCGCGCGGATCCTCCAGGACCAGCTGCAATTGTTCGTCCACTTTGACGAGGGCGCGATCCGTTCGGCCGCTCCGCCGATGATGGGCGGCACCGCGGCGATGCCGGCCGAGAGCCAGACCGACACCAACCAGCTCAATCGTTACCTGCTCAAGAAGGTCGACGAACTCGAGCTGTCGGTGCGCAGCGCCAACTGCCTCAAGAACGACAACATCATCTACATCGGCGATCTCGTCCAGAAGACCGAGGCGGAGATGCTGCGGACGCCGAACTTCGGCCGCAAGTCCTTGAATGAGATCAAGGAAGTCCTCGCCAGCATGGGCCTGCGCCTGGGCATGGACATCCCCGGCTGGCCGCCCGAGAACATCGAGGAAATGGCCAAGAAGCTCGAGCAGGAAATGCTCGGCTAAAGGTTTTCGACCAGCAACACGAAGGGCCGTCCCGTTGGGGCGGCCCTTTTTGCATCAGCCGGCAGGCGCGTCGGTTTCGGGCAGCCAGATGTCGAACGAATCCTTCCAATGCGCCTGGTTGTCGTCGCTTTCCTCGACCATCCCGCCGCCTTTGGGCCAGCGCGCATAAACCTTGCTCATCGGATCGAACACGATCGTCGTCCCGTCGTCGCGCGACACTTGCTGGTAGCGGTTGACCTCGTCGCCGCTGGCGTAGACCCACATCCCGCCGCTCTTCTCGAAGGTCGCGTCGACCGCCTTGTAGGAGAGCGGCAATTGGTCCTCGGCCGCTGCGCCGTCGTCGGCCGCCGCCTGGTCATCGTCCGCCGCGCCCGCCGAATCGTCGGCCGGCGGGGTTTGCGCGACCGCCTGGACCGGCGTGCTCGGCCAGAACCGCTGCACCGCCGAATAGAGCCCGGCGAGCGCGATCACGACCCCGGTGATGCCAGCGATCCAGCCGTTGATGCTGCGGAAGAATTTGGGCGGCTCGCCCGAATTGTCCCGCGAGTTGCTGGCCGAGCCATTGTCCGAGCCATTCGGCGTCTGCTGGTCCATCCTCCGCCCCCCGTGGCGCCGCGCCGTCCATGCGCTAGGCAAGACTATGCCACGGGCTGGCGGGAACGGCCAGATTGAGGTGGTCGGTCCCTGCATCAAACAAACCGCTTTCCTATAACCAACCAGAAAGGCTATATACAAACATCAAAACGAACCTCTGACGTCCGACGCTTGTCGCGAAGCAGGGCGGTAGCGGGTCCCCGCCTGCGCGAGGATGACGAGGAATGGATATGACCAAGATACGCAAGGCGCCGCGCTGGGTTGGGCCTTTCCTGGGTGCGCTCGAGCGGTGCGGGGATGCTCGGCGGGCGGCGCGGGAGGCGGGGATTGATCATACCACGGCTTATGCGCGGCGGCGGGCGCATGCGGATTTTGCGCAAGGGCGTCGGAGGCGCTGGCGCGGTTCGCGTCGAATGAGGGGGCGGCCGAAGTGGCCCCTCCACCAGCCGATGGCTGGTCCCCGTCCCCTGCAAATACAGGGGAGGATAGCTTGTTTTTGCAGCCGGGCGCGGAGCAGGCGCGGGCGGCGCGGGGCGGTGCGGGGCGGTGGACTCCGGCGGCGGAGAGGCGCTTCTTCGCGGCGCTGGCCGATCGGGCCAATGTCCGCAGCGCGGCTGCAGCGGCGGGGTTTTCGACCAACGCGATCTATGCCCGGCGGTCGCGGCGACCCGAGTTCCGGCGAATGTGGGAAGCGGCGGTCGAGACAGGCAAGGCGCGGCTGCAGATGCTGCTGATCGACACCGCCGAACGGGCGTTCGACCCGGCCTTGCTCGAGGTGTCGGAAGAGGCGCCCGACGTCAGCGTGTCCGAGGCGCTCAACATCCTGAAATCGCGCGAAGGCAAGGACCGGGAACTGGGCCGCGACTTTCACAGGTGGGCGATGGACCCGCCGGGCGACCCGCAGGAGGATTACCAGGAGGCGTGCGCGCGGATCATCAGCCGGCTCGCGCGCTTGAAGGAACGCGACTGGGAGGAGCAGACCGAGGCCGGCTGGGTGCATTGCGCCGAGCACGACATGATGATCCCGCCGGGATGGGTGCGCGATCCGGACTATGTCGCGCCGCCGCCGAAGCCCGAGAACATGTGCGAAGGCGAGCGGCTCGGCTTGACTTTTCGGCACCCATCGGCTTGAGGATCAGGCGTTCGGCGGGGCGTTGCTCCGCTGTTTCCATTTCATGGGTTTGTGAGCGGCCACCCCGAGCGCCGCCTGGCCGGAGCTACCTAGTACGGGCTCCTGACGAACGGAGACTATGCCATGCGCCATCGCGTCGGCCATCGTAAACTGCAGCGCACGTCCAGCCACCGCACCGCTTTGTTCCGCAACATGGCGGCGGCGCTGATCAAGCACGAGCAGATCACCACCACCACCGCCAAGGCCAAAGAGCTGCGGCCCTACGTCGAGAAGCTGGTGACGCTGGCCAAGAAGGGCGGGCTGTCCAACCGCCGGCTGGCCCAGCGCAAGCTGATGGACGACACCCAGCTGACCAAATTGTTCGACGTCCTCGGGCCGCGTTATGGCCCGCGCGCCGGCGGCTATACGCGGATCATCAAGGCCGGCATCCGCGCGTCGGACTCGGCCGCGATCGCGATCATCGAATTCGTCGATCGCGACGTTTCGGCCAAGGGCCAGGACAGCGGCCCGGTGATGGACGACGCGGAATTGGAAGACGCCTGAGCCTTAGCGGCTGATCGGCCTTAGCGACTGATTGGTGCGCCGCCACCGGCCGCCGAGGCCAGCTCCGGGTTCGCCGGCTGATTGAGATAAGTGATGTAGATCGGCACCGCGGTCGGCAGCAGCACGTGCTGCTCGGGCTCGCTCGACATTGACGCGGGATCGCGGCCCATCAGCCAGCGCGCCAGGCGCGGCGCATCCTCGAGCCGCACGC
>JBDTRT010000129.1:0-2600 GCA_039931595.1 Sphingomicrobium sp. | reverse complement strand
CGCTGGATCAACCAGCTGCCGCGGTTCGAAAAGGAAAAGAGCAAGCGCGGCCAGATCACCTATCGCGGGCCGATCCTGGCCGGCGGCCGGCTGATCGTCGCCGGCTCCAACGGCACGCTGATCAACGTCGATCCGGACAATGGCAGCTTCCAGAGCCAGACCAATGTGGGCGCGCGCATCGCGCTCGCCCCGGTGGTCGCCAATTCGACGCTCTACATCCTCGACGACAACGGCCGCCTCCACGCCTATCGCTAGGCGCTGATCCGCTCGCCCGCAGGCGCCCCTCGCCGAATTTCGCGCGTTTGGTGGGTGCCGATGGCGAGCGGTGCTGCTAACGGGTGCCAATGCCCATCCCCACCGTCGCCATTGTCGGCCGGCCGAACGTCGGCAAGTCGACGCTGTTCAACCGGCTGGTTGGCAAGAAACTCGCGCTGGTCGATGACCGGCCGGGGGTAACCCGCGACCGGCGTGAGGGCGATGCGAGCCTGCTCGGGCTCGAATTCTGCATCGTCGACACCGCCGGGTACGAGGACGAGGACCCGATCACGCTGCCCGGCCGGATGCGCCAGCAGACCGAGGCCGCGGTGTGCGACGCCGACGTCGCTTTGTTCCTGATCGACGCGCGCGAAGGTCTGACCCCACTCGACGAGGAAATCGCGCGCTGGCTGCGGACCGGCGAGACGCCGGTGATCGTCGCCGCCAACAAGGCCGAGGGGCGTGGCGGCGAGGCCGGGCGGCTCGAAGCCTATGCGCTTGGTCTGGGCGACCCGATCGCGATCAGCGCCGAGCATGGCGAGGGCATCGTCGACCTGTTCGAGGCGCTTCGGCCGCTGATCGAGAAAGACGAGGAGGAGGGGGCGCCGGCGATCGATCCGCGCGACCTCGCCCAGGCCGAATATGAAGCCAATGATCCGCTGCTGCGCGAAGGGTTCGAGGATGAAGTCGGCGGCCCGCTCAAGCTGGCGATCGTCGGCCGGCCCAACGCCGGCAAGTCGACCCTGGTTAACCGCATGCTCGGCGAGGAACGGATGATCACCGGTCCCGAAGCCGGAATCACGCGCGACGCGGTCAGCGTCGAATGGGATTGGGAGGGGCGCAAGGTTCAGCTGGTCGACACCGCCGGAATGCGCAAGAAAGCCAAGGTCGACGACAAGCTCGAACGGCTGTCGGTGGCCGATGCGCGGCGCGCGATCGACCGCAGCGAAGTGGTGCTGCTGCTGCTCGACGCGACCCGCGGGCTCGAGGTCCAGGATCTCAAGATCGCCGACGCAACGATCGAGGAAGGCCGGGTGCTGGTCATCGCGGTCAACAAATGGGACGTCGCCGACAACGCCTCGTCGCTGTTCAACGGGATCAAGGCAGCGCTCGAAGAAGGGCTGTCGCAATTGAAGGGAGTGCCGCTGCTGACGGTCTCGGCCAAGACCGGCAAGGGCATCGACCCGATCCTCAAGGTCGCGTTCGAATTGCGCGAAGCCTGGTCGCGGCGGGTCGGCACCGGCGAGCTCAACCGCTGGTTCGAGGCCGCGATCGAGACCAATCCGCCGCCGGCGCCCAAGGGCAAGCGGATCAAGCTCAGATACATCACCCAGGTCAAGACCAGGCCGCCGAGCTTCGTGGTGTTCGGCAACCGCACCGACGAGCTGCCCGATAGCTATCGCCGCTACCTCGTCAACGCACTTCGGCGCGACCTCAAGCTCGGCCCGGTGCCCTTGCGGCTGAACTTCCGCGGGTCGCGCAATCCGTTCGATGCGCCCAAGCAATACTCGTCCCCGGGCAAGCTCGAGCGGCGCTAAGTCCGCTTCGCTAAGCATGTCTTTACTGTTTTGGATGTAGTTCCAATGCGGTGGACACATGGCCGGCACGAACCGGCTGCATTTGGGAGCGGCCTCAACTTGGGCGATACACCAGCACCGGACCTGATCGATTGGGTGCATTTCGAGAAGAGTCGCGCCGAGCTCGGTCCGGGATTCATCCGGATTCTCAACTATTTCCGCGAGGACGGCGCCAAGTCGCTCGACCAGATCGACCAGGCGATGCACGAGGAAAACACCACCGCGCTGGTGATCCCGGCGCACACCCTCAAGGGCGAAGCGCGCCAGTTCGGCGCCGAGCCGCTGGCTGAAGCCGCCGAGCTGATCGAATCGACCGCGCGACTGTGCATCGAGACCCATCGCTTCCCCGACGAACTGGTCAGCGACGTGGTCGAATTGCGGCGCCTGTTCCAGCAGACCGTCGACCTCTTCGAAAAGGCGACTAACCCGCTGGTCACGCGGGCTCGGCAAAACACTTTTGGGCGATCGGTCAGCAACCAGGATTTCGGCCGGATCTAAACTTCGGCGGTGAGTGAGGTCGGCCGGCGCACTTTGCGCATCGGCTGCAGCTGCCAGCGGGCGAGGCTGCGCCAAAGCCATTCGAGCGGGCCGTAGTGGAAGCGGTCGAGCCACGGCTTCGACCAGGCGAGCATCGCCAGCAACACCAAAGGCACCAGCAGCCACGCCTGAGCGCGGCTGACGTCGCCGTACCAGCCAAGCCCCCAGCCGTACAACACAAAGGCCGCGACCAGCGAGGTGGCGATGTAATTCGAAAAGGCGGCGCGGCCG
>JBDTRT010000128.1:0-10990 GCA_039931595.1 Sphingomicrobium sp. | reverse complement strand
ACCACCATCGGCAACCACAAGCTCAGCCCGTCGACGCTGATGATGGGCCATGGCTTCGACCCGGCCTTGAGCGAAGGCAGCCTGAAGCCGCCAATCTTCCTCACCTCGACCTTCGTGTTCGAGACCGCGGCGCACGGCAAACGCTTCTTCGAGGGCATCACCGGCAAGCGCCCGGGCGGCGCCGAAGGGCTGGTCTATTCGCGCTTCAACGGACCCAACCAGGAGATCCTCGAGGAGCGCCTCAAGCTGTGGGAGGAGGGCGAGGACGCGCTGACCTTCTCGAGCGGGATGTCGGCGATCGCGACCCTGTTGCTGACCTTCGTCCAGCCGGGCGACGTGATCGTCCATTCGGGGCCGCTCTATGCCGCGACCGAAACGCTGATCAACAAGATCCTCGGCCGGTTCGGAGTGAGCTGGCTCGACTTCCCGGCCGGCGCGACGCGCGAGGAAATCGACGCGGTCATCGCCGCCGCCAAGGCCAAGGGGCGAGTGTCGCTGATCTACCTCGAGAGCCCGGCCAATCCGACCAACGCGCTGGTCGACGTCGAGGCGGTCGCAGCTGCGCGCGATGCCGCCTTCGGGCCCAGTGACCGGCCGCCGATCGCGATCGACAACACCTTCCTTGGGCCGCTGTGGGCCAAGCCGCTGGCGCAGGGCGCCGACCTCAGCGTCTACAGCCTGACCAAATATGCCGGCGGGCACAGCGACCTGGTCGCGGGCGGGATCGTCGGCAACAAGGCGACGATCAACCAGATCCAGATGACGCGCAACACGATCGGCACGATCTGCGACCCCAACACGGCGTGGATGCTGCTGCGCAGCCTGGAGACGCTCGAATTGCGGATGGACCGGGCCGGCCAGAATGCCGCCAAGGTGTGCGCGTTCCTGCAAGATCACCCCAAGGTCGAGCAGGTCGGCTATTTGGGCTTCCTCGAGGAAGGATCGCGCCAGAAGGACATTTACGACCGCCACTGCACCGGACCCGGATCGACCTTCTCGCTCTATTTGAAGGGCGGCGAGAAAGAGGCTTTCGCTTTTTTGGACGCACTGACCATCGCCCATCTCGCGGTCAGCCTCGGCGGCACCGAGACGCTGGCCAGCGCGCCGGCCGCGATGACCCATCTGTCGGTGCCGGACGAGCGCAAGCAGGCGCTCGGCATCACCGACAATCTGGTGCGGATCTCGATCGGGGTCGAGGATCCCGACGACCTCATCGCCGACTTCCAGAACGCGCTGCTGGCGGTGTAGCGCTCAGAAGCGGAGCGAGGACGGCGCTTGGGGTGAATTGGACCGGCTGGCGGGACCATGTCCGCCCTGGTGCTGGTCGGGGCAGCGCAGGCCGCGCAGAAAACCGCGGCCGAGGAGAACAGTAATCCAGCTCGGTATGGCAACCGCCGCGACCATTGCGCTGATCGGCGGCACTGCGCTTGCGGCCGGCCTGTGCCTTCGTCCCAAGGTGCTTCGGTCGCGCAGCTGGCGCGCAACGGTCACGCCGCTGGCGTCGATCATCGGCTCGGGGTTCCTGGTGGTCGGCCCGATCCTCGCCGATACTGCGGGGAGCTGGGCTTGGCTGGCGATGGTTGCGCTGTGTTCGATCGGCTATCTTTACGGCGCCGCGATCCGCCAGAATATTCTCTTCATCCAGCCCCACCTGCATGAACTGCCGGCCGGCGCGGCGCAGATCGAACAGCTATCCGATCTCGCGCTGGCGCTGTCCTACTTCATTTCCGTTGCTTATTATCTCAACCTGTTCGCCGCCTTCGGACTGCGCATCGCGGGGATCGAGGATCCTGGCGCGATCCGCATCGTCGCGACGGTGGCGATCGCGATCATCGGTGCAATCGGCTTCCGCGGGGGCCTTGCGGCGCTCGAGCGCCTCGAGGTCGGCGCGGTCGGCATCAAGCTGTCCGTTATCGGAGGACTGCTGGCTTCGCTGGCGGTCGCCTACGGACTTGCAATCACGCATCATTCGACGCTCAGCGCACCCGGCAACAAATCCCCGCTGCAGGCGCTTCAGATCATATTGGGCCTCGTCATCCTGGTGCAGGGTTTCGAGACTTCGCGCTATCTCGGCGAGAAATATGATGCAGCGACGCGCCAGCGCACCATGCGGCGGGCGCAATGGATTTCGAGCGCGATCTATCTTCTGTTCGTGTTCATGCTGACGCATTTGTTTCGTGACGACCTGAAGCCGATCGGCGGCGAGACCCAGATCATCGACATGCTGCGTCCGCTGAGTGCGGCGGCGGCGCCGCTGCTGATCATCGCTGCGCTTGCCTCCCAATCATCGGCTGCGATCGCCGACATGAACGGCGCGGGCGGGCTGCTCAAAGAAGCAACGGGCAAGCGCATCCCGGTGGCGCTGGGCAATCTGGCGACGGCGATGGTTGCAATCGCGATCACCTGGAGTGCCGATATCTTCGAGATTATCACTTACGCTTCGAAGGCGTTCGTCGGCTATTATGGGCTGCAATCGTTCCAAGCCGCGCGCTCGTCATGGGATCATCGCAGCTATGGGCGAACCGTCCTGTTCGCCGGTGGCGTGGTTCTGGCGGTCTGCATCATCATTTTCGCTGTGCCGGCCGACGCCTGACCGGCGCGTCCATCCGATATCCGCAACCGGTCGACCGCGGCCCCTCGCTTACCTCCAGTGCTCGATCGCCCAGCCGCCGCAGCGGCTGGAGCAGCGGCGAGCAGCAACACCGGCAGCAGCAGCGTCATATCCGCAGCTGGCTGCCGAGCTCGACCACGCGATTGGTCGGCAATTTGAAAAACTCCATCGCGCTCTCCGAACTTTGCATCAGCCAGGCGAACAGCCGCTCGCGCCACAGCGCCATCCCCGGCTGCTCCTTGGCGGCGATCAATTTCTGCCGCCCGAGGAAGAAGCTGGTGTTGAGCATGCTGAACCCGCCGCCGCAGCTTTCGAGCCGGCTGAGCTCACCCGGGATGTCGACTTCATCCATGAACCCATAATGCAGGATCACGCGATAGAATCCCTGCCCCGCCTGGTGCACCTCGAGCCGTCCGGCGGGCGCAATATGCGGCACATCGCCGACTTCCACGGTCAGGATCAGCACCCGCTCGTGGAGCACCTGATTGTGCTTGAGATTATGCAGCAGCGCGGAGGGAACGATCGACGCCGAGGACGACAGGAAGACCGCCGTTCCCTTGACCCGGTGAACCGAAGTCGCGGCCGACTTGATGAAGATGTCGAGCGGGATCGAATCCTTTTCGAAGCGGGCGCGCATGAGCCGGCGCCCGGTCGCCCAGGTCGTCAGCACGGTGAAGATGATCGCCGCCACAACCAGCGGGAACCAGCCGCCGTCCGCGATCTTGGTGATGTTCGATGCGAGGAAGGTCAGGTCGACGATCGTGAATAGGCCGATAGTCAAAACCGCCAGCACCCGGTTCCACTTCCACACCTGGAAGATCAGCACGGCGAGCATTGCAGTGGTGATGATCATCGTGCCGCTGACCGCAATCCCATAGGCCGAGGCGAGGTTGGTCGACTGGCGGAAGCCGATGACCAGCAGGATGACCATCACCAGCAGACCCCAATTGACCGCCGGGATGTAGATCTGGCCGGCCGCCTTGGCGCTGGTGTGCTCGATCCGAAGCCGCGGCAGGAAACCGAGCTGGACCGCCTGGTGGGTGACCGAGAACGCGCCCGAGATCACCGCCTGGCTGGCGATAATGGTGGCCGCGGTGGCGACGAAGATCAACGGCAGGCGGGCCCACAGCGGGGCCATCAGATAGAACGGATTTTCAACCGCCGCGGGATTGCCGAGCAACAGCGCGCCCTGCCCCAGATAATTGAGCGCGAGGCACGGATAAACCAGGGTCAGCCACGAGAAGCCGATCGCCCTGCGCCCGAAATGCCCCATGTCGGCGTAGAGCGTCTCGGCGCCGGTCATGGCGAGGAACACCGAGCCCATCGCGAGGAAGGCCATCCGCGGATCATAAAGGAAGAATTTGACCGCCCAATAGGGGCTCAATGCGCCGAGGATTTCCGGGCGGTCGAGAATGCTCGATACGCCGAGCGTCGCCAGGATTGCGAAATAGACCAGTACGACCGGGCCGAACATCGCGCCGACGCGCGACGTGCCGTGCGACTGGACGATGAATAGCCCGATCAGGATGACGATCGCGATCGGCAGCACCAGCGGCTCCAGCGCCGGGCTGACCAAGGTCAGGCCCTCGACCGCGGACAGGACCGAAATCGCCGGTGTGATCATCGCGTCGCCGTAGAACAAGGCCGCCGCGAGGACGCCGAGAATGACCAGGCCGGCGGTCCATCTCTTCTCCCCGAGGCTGCGGGAAATCAGCGCCAGCAATGCGAACGAGCCGCCTTCGCCCTTATTGTCGGCCCGCATTGCGACGAACACATATTTGATCGTCACGACCAGCATCAGCGACCAGAAGATCAGGCTGACCACGCCGAAGATGTGGAGCGGGTCGAGCGCCAGCGGGTGCGGACCGACGAAGGTTTCCTTCATCGCGTAAAGCGGCGACGTGCCGATGTCGCCGTAAACGACGCCGACGGCGCCGAGCATCAGCGCCGGCAGCGCGTGCCGATGGGTGTCGGGCGAGGGGCTGCCGGGCGATCTCGCAGGCATCGCCGCGCCGGTTTCTGCAAGGGTGGCCATGGCCCGGGATGTGGGGCTGAACCTTATAAAGTTTCCATGTGGATTTTGACCCGTTCGCATAAAGAAACCGAAGCAATCGAGCCTGAAACTCTCGACGGGCGCGGCGGCGAGGCGCACTTAGCGGCACATGGCTGGCCCGTCTCCGATTGACCGTTCCGCCGCTGCCCAGGCACGCGGCTATGCCCAGGCTTTGCTGATGGTCGCCGCGTCGACCCTGGTCGGCCTGGCGCTTGCTCCGCGATGGGGCAATTCGGCGGTCGACCTGTTGTACCTACCGGCGGTGTTTGCCGCCGCCGCACTGGCCGGGCTGGGCCCGGCGGTGCTGGCCGCAATGGCCTCGGCACTAGCCTATAATTATTATTTCACCGCGCCCCGGCTGACCTTCCATATCGACAGCCCCAACGACATCGTCACGGTCGTCGTGCTGTTCGCGGTCGCGGTCGTGACGAGCCATCTGGCCGCATCAATCCGCAAGCAGGCGCGCATCGCCGAAGCGCATGCGGCGCGCAATGCAACCATCGCCGGCCTGGCCCGCAAGCTTCTCTCCTGCGCCACCGAAGGAGATATCGCAGCGGTCGGTACCACCGGCCTCGCCGAGGTGTTCGAATGCACTGCGGCCTTGTTCGACGGAGCGCCCGAAACCCGCCTGATGTCGAGCGCGCCGGGACCGATCCGATTAACCCCGAGCGACCTCGCCGCCGCCGCGCTGGTGGTCGCAACCGGCGAGCCGGCCGGCCGCGGGGTCAGCCGCTCGGTGCCGACCGAATGGCAGTTCCACGCGGTCAAATCGGGCAGCGCAGTGATTGGCGTAATGGGCCTGGCGCGCGACGATGGAGCGCCGGCTGTTCGCCCCGACCAACTGCCGTTGCTCGACAGCCTGCTCGACCAGGTGGCGTTGGCGCTCGAGCGCGCGCGGCTCGAGGGCGAAGCGCGCGAGTTTGCCCGCGAACGCGAACGCGACCAGATCCGCTCGGCGCTGCTGGCGTCGATCGGTCATGAACTGAACCCGCCGCTCAAGGCGATTAAGGCCAGTCTCGGCGAGCTCAGGCGGGGTGGATCGGGCGACAAGGAACTGATTTCCGCTGTGGGCTCACAGGCGACCAAGATCGAGCGCTTCGTGGCGAGCTTGCTTGAGCTCGGCATGATCTCCGACGAGCGGCCGGTCGAGGCCGGTGGCGTGGCCATCGACCTGCTTCGCCGCGCGGTCAGCAGGGACGGCCAAGAGGTCCATCTGACGCCCAAGGAATATGCGGTGCTGGCAGAGCTGGCCAAGCACCCCGGGCGGGTGCTGACCCATGCCCATTTGCTGCGCGCGGCGTGGGGGCCGGCACAAGAGGGCCAGACCGAATATCTGCGGGTCGCGGTGCGTGCGCTACGGCAGAAGCTGGAGCGCGACCCGGCGCGGCCGGCCTTGATCCTCAACGAGCCCGCCGTCGGCTACCGGCTGCTGGTGCCGTAGCCGGCGGCTAACAGGTTAGCGCCAGTCTTCGATCGCCCAGCCGCGGCGGATGGCCATTCGGGCGAGCCTGGCGTGCGGATTGACCGCGACCGGCTCGTCCGACCATTCGAAGGTCGGCGCGTCCGACGCGTGGTCGGAATAAAAGCGGACGTGGCCGTGCTGGCCGGTCAGGCCCGAGCTTTCGACCCACGCCGCGATCATCCGGAGTTTGGCCTCGCCATAGGCATTCTCGCCCTCGATCCGGGCTAGCAGCCGCTCGTCGAGGCCGATTACCGAGCCGGTGCCGATGACGTCGTCGAAGCCGAGGCGGCTGGCGATGGCCTCGGCGTAGAGCCGGTAGGAGGCGGTGGCGAGGACCAGGCGGCGCCCCTGCGCCTGGTCGCGGGCAATCGCCTGTCGCGCGCCCGGGCGGACGTTGCGGATGACCGTGGCGTCGGCGAAGCTATCGACCAGCGGCTTGAGGTCGCGCTGGTGGATCGCGCCGCCGAGCAGCAGGCGGTGGTTGATTTCCTTCAACCGGCCGCGGTCGATCAGTTTGGCCGCATAAGCGAGCATCGAGCCGGCGACGATCGGCAGCAACAGCAGCCGCCACGGCGCCCGGCGCAGCGCGCAATGGAGCAGGAACGGGGTGTAGGTCGCGTGGCGGGTGACCGTCCGGTCGAGGTCGTAGATGGCGAGGTCGGTCATCGGCGCGCCGCCAACAATTGTTCGACCAGCCGGTGGTCGCTGTCCTTGTCGACGTCAACCGCGGCGAGCGGATCGGCCATCACCACGGCGCGGACAGTGAGGCCGAGCTTGGCGCCGATCCGGGCCAGCACCTGGTCGAGCGTCAGCAGGCGCAGCGCGGCGCCGAGAAACAGCGCCGGGCCGAGCGCGACCAGCAGCCGCCAGCCTGACTTGCGGTCCTGCTCGACCGAGCGCCACAGCTGGACCGCCGAGCTCGCTCTGGGCGAGCACAGCAGGAACAGATTGGCGCCGCTATAGGCCCCGCCCCTGAAGCGGATCCAGGTCCGCCGCGTCGCCGGCAAGCGCTTGAGCAAGGCGCGCTGCTCGACCACCCCGATGGCAATGTCGGCGGCGCGCCCCTGGCCGCAAAAGTCGGCGATCATGGCCGGGTCGAGCAATGCATGGTCGGCGGTCGTGACCAGCAGCGGCCAGTTGGTCGCGGGATCGTTGCAAAGCCGCTCAAGCGTCGAGGCGATGGTGTCGGCCGACGGCTCGACGCTCAGCCGGGGGTCTTTGGGTAGCACCGCCGCGATCCGCTCGGGCTGCTGGGCGAGCACGCGGACGGCGGCGAACCGCTCGCCATCCAGCAAGACCGCGACCGGCCGCGCGACCATCGGCTGTCCGCCGACCGGGATCAGCGCCTTCAGGTCGGTACCGTGGCGTTGCGCGAAGGAATCTGGTCCCGGCCGCGACCCGGCGAGCACGATTGCGGTCCAGCCGCTCATGCCAGCCAGGAGGTGATGGGCTGGCCCAGCTCCGCCTTGACCGTTGCCTGGGCCATCCGCGCCGCGTGGAAAATCAGCGAGACGATGGTCCACAGCGCGACCAGTTCGAGCCCGACATCGGGCCGCCCGAACAGCAGCGCCGCGACCAGCAGGACCATGTTGGGATTGCGCCGCGCGGTGATCAGCCGGAAGCGGCTGTCGACCTTTCGCCAGACGTGGATGTGCATGCCGTGGCGGCGCATGAACAGGCCCTCGATCAGGCGCTGGGCGACATAACCGCCGACGATCGCCCACAACAGCATGGTCAAATAGACCGGCTCGAGCGGTCGGCCATAGGCCTCGAGCCCGTGGGCCCAAGCCCACCACCAGAACGGCGGGTGGATGAGGTCGATGCCATGGTCGAACACATTGCCCCACTTGGACGAGGTGCCGGTGCAGCGCGCGAGCTTTCCATCGACCGTGTCGAGCACCATGAAGGTGAACCCGCAGGCGGTGCCGAGCCAATATTGGCCGACCCAGAACAAGGCGAAAGCGGCGACGCAGAAGATCGCCCCGACGGTGGTGACCATGTTCGGGCTGAGCCCGGCCTCGGCCGCCCAGCGGGTCAGATAAAACGCTGGGCGGCGCCACAGATAGAGCGTCAGCGCGTCGGTCACGCCCTTGTAGGAAGCGTCGTAGGCAGCGCGCTCGACCGGCTCGGGATCGGCCGCATTGAGCGGCATCACGAACGGCCGCTCGCGCTTACGCAGTTCGGCATAGCCAAGCTCGGTGGTTTCCGCCTCGATCGGCTCGAAACCCTCGAGCGGAGATCCACGCGCCAGCGATTCGGCGGCGGCAGCGGCGGACGCGCCGGCCGTGGCATGGGCCAGGACCGGCCGGCCGGCGAGCGTCAGCACGGTCGCGGGCCGCGTCGCCATCGCCTTGAGCCAGGCCGGATCCCACGCATAATCGAGGCTGGCGAGCACTGCCCCGCGCCCGGGTTCGACCGCGTCTCGGCATTCGAAGCCGGCGTTGGCGGCGAGGCGGCAGGCGCGGGCCCGCGCATCCAGCCCGAACACGCGCGCGGCGTTCGAGCCCACGGGGACAAACAGCAAAGGCGGGTCGGTTGCCATGGCTGACCGCGCATAAAGGGCAGAGTGTCGAGTGGAAAGTGGGCGCCCGCGCCGGGCCCCGGCGCAACGCCTGCCGCACTTGCCGATGGTCTGGTTTTCGCGCAGTAAACCGGGCGAATGGCCGACAAGGATCAAATTACCCCAGATGCCCGGCACAGCAGGGGAGCGGAGCCGGGTGGGGATGGCGCCACGGTCTATCGGATTGCCGGCGCGCTGACGATCATTCGCGCCGCGACCACCGCCCGCGAAATCGACGCTCTGGCCGATCCGCTGACCATCGACCTGTCCGAAATCACCAAGATGGACACGGTTGGCGCGTGGATCATCTATCGCACGGTGCGCGATCGCGGCGCCAAGGTGGTCGGCGCGAGCTCTGCCGAGGCCAGCCTGCTCGAGCAGGTTGCTGAGGCCGACCGGCCGGTCAAGGTTCACCCCGACAGCCCCGGCGGGCTGATCCGCGTGCTCGACGAGCTCGGCATTTGGGTGTCCGAGCTGGGCAAGACCTTTGTCGGATTACTCGGCTTTCTCGGCGCAACGCTGGTCGGCTTCGCCAATCTGGTCCGGCGGCCCAAACGCTTCCGCATCAATGCCATCGTCCAGCGGTTCGACGTCGTCGGCGTCCGCGCGCTCGGCATTATCGGACTGATGAGCTTTCTGATCGGCGTCGTCGTCGGCCAGCAGGGCGCGGTCCAGCTTGAGCAGTTCGGCGCCGAAATCTACACCATCAACCTGATCGGCCGGATCACCATCCGCGAGTTGGGCACGCTGATGACCGCGATCATGGTCGCGGGGCGCTCCGGATCGGCCTTCGCGGCGCAGATCGGGACGATGAAGATCACCGAAGAGATTGACGCCATGCGCACTATTGGCGTGTCCCCGGTCGAAGCGCTGGTCATTCCGCGGATGCTCGCGACGGTGGTGATGATGCCGCTGCTGGCGTTCTACGCGATGGTCATGTCGCTGCTTGGCGGCGGCATCTTCGTCTGGCTGGTGCTCGACATTCCGCCGCTGACCTATGTCCAGCGGCTGCAGGAAGTGGTCCCGGTGACCGACCTGTGGATCGGCCTGATCAAGGCGCCGGTGTTCGGCTTCATCATCGCGCTGGCTGGCTGTTTCCAGGGCATGCTGGTCGAGGGCAATAGCGAGGAAGTCGGGATGCGGACCACCAATGCCGTGGTCCAGTCGATCTTCCTGGTGATCGTGCTCGACGCCGTTTTCGCAGTGTTCTTCAGTTCGATCGGGTGGCGATGAAGGACGAACCGATCATCAAGGTCCGCGGGCTGCGCAACAGCTTCGGCGAACAGGTCATCCACGAGAACCTCGATATCGACGTCCGCCGCGGCGAGATCCTCGGCGTCGTCGGCGGCTCGGGCACCGGAAAATCGGTGCTGATGCGATCGATCATCGGGCTCCAGCGGCCCGATTCCGGCGAGATCGAGGTGCTCGGCGAAAACATGATCGACCGCAGCGAGGACGAGGCCAAGAACATTCGCCGGCGCTGGGGCATCCTGTTCCAGAACGGCGCCTTGTTCTCGACCCTGACCGTGGCCGAGAACGTCGAAGTCCCGATCCACGAATATTTTCCCTATCTGAAGCCGCCGCTGCTCGACGAGATCGCGTCGTACAAGATCGCGATGAGCGGACTGACCCCCGACGCCGGCCCGAAATATCCGTCCGAGCTGTCGGGCGGAATGCGCAAGCGCGCCGGCCTGGCGCGGGCGCTGGCGCTCGATCCCGAGCTGTTGTTTCTCGACGAGCCGACCGCCGGCCTCGACCCGATCGCCGCCGCCGCCTTCGATGAATTGATCAAATCGCTGCACGGCCGGCTCGAGCTGACCGTGTTCCTGATCACCCACGACCTCGACACGCTGCACACCATCTGCGATCGGGTGGCGGTACTCGCCGACAAAAAAGTAGTAGCGGTCGGGACGATTCCCGAATTAATGTCCCTGGATCATCCCTGGATCCAAGAATATTTTAACGGGCCACGCGGCAGAGCAGCGGCGGTTAGCCACGAGGAACCGGTAAAGGCCTAATGGAAACGCGATCCAATCACGTGCTGGTCGGTGCAGTTGTCCTCGCGATGCTCGCGGGGCTGTTGCTGTTCACCGTCTGGCTGACCGGGCTGTCCAACAAGAAAGAGCGCTGCTTCGACATTTATTTCGCCCAGGCGGTGGGTGGCCTCAACAAGGGCTCGACGGTGAGCTTCTCCGGCGTCCCGGTCGGTCAGATCGAAAAGATCTCCTTGCTCCCCGACCGGCCCGAGTTCGTCTGGGTGCGGATCAACGTCGACGACGAGACTCCGGTGCTGCAGGGCACGAC
>JBDTRT010000127.1:0-9709 GCA_039931595.1 Sphingomicrobium sp. | reverse complement strand
CCGAGCTGGGCAGGCGCTGCAGCACGTCGTTGATCGAATTGAGGCCGGTCTTGGCAATGTCGTCCTGGTCGACGAACACGATCGGCGAATCCTGCGACAGCGGGTCGCGGCGGATGCGCGAACCGGTGACGACGATTTCGTCCTGGCTGCCAACCTCGGTGGACGGAGCAGCCTGAGCTTCCGTGACATCGGCCGGTGGCAAGGTGCTTTGCGCCTGGGCGCCTGAAGATCCGACGACGATTGCAGCCAGCGCTGCACCAGCCCGAAGGGCGATTTCGACCCGCTTCATATTACATTTCCCCCGTTTCCGCGATCCGATCGGCCGCAGTATAACGGGCTATCACTAAGTGAGGTGCGCCGCTGGAGAAAGAGCCACAGTCACCGTCATGTCACATTCTATGTTGGGTGGTGCAAATAATCTACACTTCGGCCTGTCCGGGTGCAGGTAGCGCGAGATAGGCCAGCCGGCGCATTTCCCGGCGGCCGCGGGTGACGGTGTCAAGGATCAGCCCAGCGAAGAAGCACAGCACCGCGACGATCCCCATTCCGGTGACCAGGATCGCGGTCGGCACGCGCGGCACCAGTCCGGTGGCGAGATAGGTCAGGATGAGCGGGATCGACAGGAATAGCGCCGCGATCACCAGCAGCGCACCGATCGACCCGAAGAACAGCACCGGCCGCTCGATGCGGTAGAGCGTGGCGATGGTCTTGAGGATCCGCCAGCCATCGGAAAAGGTCGACAGCTTGGACTCGGAGCCTTCGGGCCGGGCGCCGTAAGCGGTATCAACTTCGCCCACCGGCATCCGCAGCTCGAGTGCGTGGACGCTCATCTCGGTCTCGATCTCGAACCCCGACGAGAGCACCGGGAAGCTCTTGACGAAGCGCCGCGAAAACACCCGGTAGCCCGAGAAGATGTCGGAGAAGCTGCGGCCGAACAGCCCCGAAAGGAGCCCGGTGAAGAGCCGGTTGCCGAGCACATGACCGCCGCGATAGGCGTCCTTTTCCTGGTGCTTGCGAGTGCCGACGACCATGTCGAGCTGCTCGGCCAGGAGCTGGCCGACCATCGCCGGCGCCGAGCCCGGGTCATAGGTCAGGTCGCCGTCGGCCATGACATAGACGTCGGCATCGATGTCGGCGAACATGCGTCGGACGACATGGCCCTTGCCCTGTTGCCGCTCCGACCGAACCACCGCGCTCTCGGCAGCCGCGATGTCCCGGGTACGGTCGCTGCTGTTGTTGTCGTAGACGTAGATCAGTGCGGTCGGCAGCGCCGCGCGAAAGCCCGCGACCGTCGCCGCAATCGTCGCTTCCTCGTTGAAGCATGGCAGCAGAACGGCGATGCGCGGTTGAGCAAGCTTGGCCATTAACCCCCCGAAGCCGTCCAGGCCGAGCCCGCCTTAGCCCTGCCCTTCCCCAACCTAGAGAGAAGGACAGCGGTTCGACAAGCTCGGGGCGAACGGCGTGCTACTTCTTCTTGGCGGCAGCCTTTTTGGCCGGAGCTTTTTGAGCCGGAGCCTTTTGGGCCTTGGCCTTGGGCGCGGCAGCCGCCTTGGCCGCAGCCGGCTTCACCGGAGCCTTGTCCGCGGCCTTGGCGCCGGCGCCGTCCTTGAGCGGCTTGGCCGGCTTGGGCGCGTCGGCCTTGGTCTCGGCGACCTTGCCCTTGGCCGGAGCGGCCGGCTTGGCTTCGACCTTGGCTTCGGCCTTGGCCGGTTTCTTGCCCTTGGCCTTGGCGGTCTTGGCCGGCGTCGCATGGTCGTGGCCGCAGCCCGGACCGTGGACATGGCCTTCTTCGCTCTCGAGGTCGGCCTCGAGCTCGGCGCGGCTGGCGGTGCGTTCGCTGATTTCCGCCTTGGAGAACAGGAAGTCGACGACCTTGTCTTCATAGAGCGGCGCGCGCAACTGGGCGGCGGCCATCGGCTCCTGCTGGATGTACTGGATGAAGCGCTCGCGCTCCTTGCCCTGATATTGCGACGCAGCCTGGCCGATCAGCCGGTTCATCTCCTGCTCGCTGACCAGTACGCCATTGGCCTGGCCGACTTCCGACAGCAACAGGCCGAGGCGCACGCGGCGCTCGGCAATGCTTTGATACTCGGGCGAATCCTTTTCGATTTCGGCGAGCGCAGCCTGCGGGTCGTCTTCATGGCCCGCCTCATGCCGCAATTGCTGCATGATGTTCTCGAATTCGGCGTCGACCATCGACTGCGGCACCGCAAAGTCATGCTTGGCGGCGAGCTGGTCGAGCAGCCGCCGCTTCATGTGGGTCCGGGTCAGGCCGTTGAGCTCCTGCTGCTGCTGGTCGCGGATCAACCCGCGCAGCTGCTCGAGGCTTTGCAGCCCGAGCGATTTGGCGAAGGTTTCGTCGACCTTGAACTCACCGGCGGTCTTGACCGCCTTGACGGTCACCGCGAACACCGCCGGCTGGCCCTTGAGCTTGGCGCTCGCATAATTGTCCGGGAAGGTCACGTTGAGGTCGCGCTTGTCGCCAGGCTTGACGCCCACCAGGCCCTCTTCGAACCCGGGGATCAGCAGGCCCGAGCCGAGCTCGACCGACATATCCTCGCCGGTCCCGCCCTCGAACGGTACGCCGGCGACGCTGCCGGCGAAGTCGATCACCACCAGGTCGCCGGTTTCGGCGGTGTGCTTCTTGGCGGCGTCGGTCCAGTTCTTGTTCTCCCGGGCGAGCTTGCCGAGCGCTTCGTCGATCGTGGAATCATCGACGTCGACCGTCAGCCGCTCGAGCGTCAGGCCATCGATTTGCGGCGCCGGCAGGTCGGGCAATGCTTCCAGGCTAACCTTGACCTCGGCGTCCTTGCCCGGCTCGTAGCGTTCGTCGAGCTCGACCTGGGGCTGCAGCGCAGGACGCAATTTCCGCTCCTGCAGCAGCTGCTGGACACTGTCCTGGACCGCGCCGTTGAGTGCGTCCTGCTGCAGCGAATCCCCGTGCATCTTGCGAATGAGGTTCGGCGGCACCTTGCCCGGGCGGAAGCCCGGCATGCGCACTTGCGGCGCGATCCGGCGCACCTCCTGGTCGACGCGCGCCTCGATATCCTTGGCGGCGATGGTCAGCATGAAGGCCCGCTTGAGGCCCTGGTTTTCCGTCTCGACGGTTTTCATGGTCAGTGTGCAGTCCTATTGAAACGATTGAGCCCACGAACGGCGGAAATGGTGCGCGCGGAGGGACTCGAACCCCCACGTCTTGCGACACTTGGACCTAAACCAAGGGCGTCTACCAATTCCGCCACGCGCGCGCGGACCCGTTTGAGGGTGCGCGGCCTATAGCAAGGATAGGCGGCGGGGCAAGCATGGCGGAGACGAGCAACTGCGGCAGCGGCCGGGCGTTCAGACCACGAGGAGACATTGCAATGCAACAATTACCGCCATTTCCCGACCAGACCCCCGAGCCGCCGATGCCGGGCCAGCCGTCTCAACCCGGCCAGCCGAGCGAAGCTCCCAACGAAAATCCGCCAACCACCCCGGATGTCGATGTGCCGTCGCCGGCCCAGCCCGCGACCGATCCGTCGCCAACCCCTATCTCGCCTGTCGGCGGTCCATCGAATGGAGCGGCGGTGGCCTGACCTAGCGGCGCCGGGCCGAGCTGGCCAAGACTTCGAAGTCACCGATCGCATTGCTGAAATAATGCGATCGGGTGGCGTCGAACAGGATCAGATAGAGCCGCCCGTCGATCACTGCGCCGACCGCTCGCCCGCGCCGCCACAGCTCGTCGGAATCGAGATGCTCGAAGTCGAACTGGAAGCCGTTGGCGCCGAGGAACGGCCGCGGCTGGAGCGAGGTCGTCTTGAAATCGACCGCGCCGCCGCGCACCCGGTAAAGGCTTTCGAGCATCGCGGTGATTTCAGGCGCGGTCATGTCCGACGTGAATTTTGGTACCTGGCGATCCTCGGTCCGCCTCTGGCGGATGAGATATTTGCCGTTGGGCAGGCCCGAGACGAAGCTTACTCCGTCGAGCAACGGGCCGTTGAGCGTCCAGTCTTCGACCCAGCGGACATCGTCGAACAGCCATAACGTGCGGGTCTTGTTCCACGGACGCGGCGGAGTGACCGCCAGCGAGCCGTCACCAACCCGCGTTTCGCGCACCCGGACGAGGGAATAGAACGGACTTCCGAAGCCTTCGCCCGCGCCGCCCAGCGACGAGCAGCCGGACAGTGCCAGCACGAGGGCGGCCAAAGCCAGCTGTGGCATGCGCATCATCGGCTTCAAGCTCCTAGCCAATCATCTGGCGAATATACGGTGCGTCGGCGGCATTGGGCTGCAGCGCGAGGTAGCGCGACAAAGCGACCCTGGCTTCTGCCTGCCGCCCCGCCTTCATCAGCGACAGGCCGTGCCAGCGCCACGCTTCGGGCGGCGCGTCCGGGTAAGCGACCGCAACCGCATAGCCCTGGGCCGCGCGAACATCGTCGCCCTCGCGGTTGCGCAGGCGCCAGACCTCGGCCTCGTAGAACCGCAGCAGGCCGTTCCAGCCGTCGCGCGCCAGGGTCTGGATGAGATATTCACTGGCGCCCGGGTCGTTGAGCTTGACCTGGTCGTCGAGCAGCATCTGACGCACCGGTGCAATCGCCTGGAGATAGCGCGCGCGGTGCTGGTCGTAGACCCGGCCGGCGACGGTCGCTTCGGCCGCCGAGAGCTTGAGGTCGGCCATGCGCTCCTCGGGCGCGGGGTGGGTCGCGAACAGCGAATGGCCGCGGTCGCGCCGCTTGCGCCGATGCAGCGCGCTGGCGTCCTGCTCGCCCATCAGCTGCTCCCAGGTGTTGGCCATCTCGATCGGCGGATAGCCATTCTCGGCCAGCAGCCGGACACCCATCGCGTCGGCTTCCGCCTCGAGCGTCCGGCTATAACGGAACAGCGAAAGGATGGTGCCGAGCTGGGCCAGCTGGGTGATGTCGCCGGTAGCGACCCCGGCCCCGGCGCCGGCAACTCCGACCGCCATCGAACCGATCGCGAACAGGTCCGACTTGCGCTTGGTGTCGCGCCACGAGCGGATCATGTGGCGCCGCAGGAAATGACCCGATTCGTGGGCAATCACGCCGGCCAGCTGGGCCTCGTTGCGCATCCGCAGCAGTAGGCCCGAGAAGACCACCGCGAAGCCGGTCGGGAACATCACCGCGTTGAATTCGGGGATTCGCGCCAGGTAGATCCGCATGTCTTTGGCAGCCGGCCCGCCGACCGTCCCGATCAGGGTCTGGAGATAGCGGATTAGCTCGGGGTCCTTGATCAGGATGTTCGATCCCGCGACCTCTTCCTCGACCCGCTCCATCTGCTGCCACAGCCCGATCTCGTCCTGGTCGGTCGGACGAAAGCCGGGACCGATCAACGGCCGCATGTCGGCCGGATTGATCCGCGCCTGAGCGATACCGGTGGCCAGCGACGCGGCGACCGCGCCCCCGCCGATCAGCAGCGCGCGGCGATCCACTGCGAAGCAGCGAAGGCCCATCAGTGCCGCTCCGTCGCCTGGCGGAGCTGCCAGCCCGGCCTCATCCGCCCAACCAGCCGCTCAACCAGCTGCGCCGAGCCTTCGGGCGTGCGCAGGTCGCCCATCTTAATGCCGGCAATCTGGCTGCCGGTCTGGACGACGTTGAACCAGACCACTTCGCCGGTCTTGAGGTCGACCAGCGAAGCATAAGCGAACTGTCCACCGCCGCCGATGTTGGGCGCACAGAAACCGACCACGCAGCCGGCCATTCCGAGTACTTGCAGGGCAACGCGGCCGGTCGAGACGATGTTGTCGTCGGCGTGCATGAACAAGGCGTAGTCGAAGCCGGTCTTGCGGCCGAGTTCGACCGCCTCGCTGCCGAGTGTGTAATCGAGCCCGCGGCGCGGCTTGGTCGGCAGATAGGCGCCGAGATATTTGTGCAGCGCGATCGAATTGCCGACCGCGCCGTGGAGCCGCTCGAGGTCCGCCACCGCTTCCTCGCTGACGCCGTTCAATTCGTCGCGGTGGGCGAGAATCTGGACCTTGCCACCGCGTGCTGCCTGCTGGTTGCGCAGCGCTGCGATGAGATTGGTGCGGGCGGCCTCGGTCCAGTCGGCACGCGGCTCGGGCAAGCCGCCGGTGGTCACCGAATTGACCGTCACGTCGGGGCGCATCACCAGCAGCCGGTAATCGCCCGCGGGGGGAGTGAACTGGAGGTCGGCATATTGGCGCGTCTGGACGCAGCCGGCGGCGCAGACGCTGAGCCCAAGTGCAAGCGCGATAGCCGAATGACGCATGTTAAGCCTCCGCGATCCGCCAGATGCGACCGCTCCCCGAACGACCCACCTGCCCCGGCATGCCTGAACGCCAGATTAAAGCGGTCGAAAAAGACCAGCGATTTGAAACGATTAGCGCGGCGGGCAAGCGATTCCCTGAATGCCCGTGAGGCATTTGCCGTCGATCCCCGCCGGATCCACCACAAGACCGAGCTGAGCGCCCAGGGTCGGCATGATGTCGACCGTCTCGATCGCCTCGCCGCGGTCGGACGCCGCCATGCCCGAGCGCCAGAACAGGATCGGCACGCGCCGGTCATAATCCCACGGGCTGCCATGGGTCGCGACACTTCCGGTGATATGCCCGATCGGCGTGATATTTTGCTTGAGCATGACATAGAGATCGCCCGACCGATCCGGATCGAACGAAGCGCGCGCGCGCTGGATGAGCGTCCAGGTGCTTGGGTTGCCTGACGGGCTCGGCGTGCGCGCCAGTTCGTCCTTGCTGAACGCGGCCGCGACCTGCGGGTGCGCGCGATACGCAGCGAGCACCGCATTGAGAGCCCGCCGGCGGTTGGCACCGCTGATCTTCGAGTCGAGGTACAAATCGCCGATCACGCCCTCGTCGACCAGGATCGGACCGGCGATTCCGGTCTGGCGGGTGACCTGCTCGCCGATCAGCTTGGGCGTTAGCGCCGGATCGATCCGCGCTGCATCGGCGACCCCGCGCGTCCGCATCCGCTCCGGAATGTCGAGCCCGCCATGGTCTGCGGTGAGCGCGACTGAATAATCGATCTCGCGGCTATCGAGATAGGCAAGGAAATCGCCGAGGTCGCGGTCGAGCGACAACAGGTTGAGGCACATTTCCTGCCCGCCGGTGCCGTAGGTGTGGCCAACATAGTCGGTCGCGGCGAGGCCGATGCTGAGGATGTCCGGCCCGCCCGCCGCCTTGCCGAGGTTCATTTCGCGCACCAGCGAAGCGGCTAGGGCAAGCGCGGCTGCGTCGGCTTCCGGGCTGGCCCGGAAGGCTGACGACTTGCCCGCCTCGCGCGCGAAGGCCCCGGCGCCGACCGGTGGCCGGCCCTCGATCGTGAACTGTTGCGCCTTGGCCGCGCAAAAAGGCGGCGGTACGAGCGCGGGCTGGGCGGTGGCGATCTCGCGGGCAATCGCGGCATTGGCCGCGGCGACGCTCGCCGGCACCGGCGCGGCACTGAGGTCGGTGACGAAGCCCGTGCGATCCCAATACCAGCGCTGATCGACCTTGTGGCCGCTCATCATCACGGCCGAGCGATCCTTGCCGGCGACCGCGACATTGCGCGTTCCCGGCCAGCGCGCTTTCATCAGGTCGCCAAGCGTCGGCACGCGTAAATGCTTGGCTGAAACGGTGTAATTGTCCGACGTAGAGCCTGGAACGGACTCGTCTTCGGCGCAGTAAATGGTCTTGTCGGCGCGCGCGGCGGTGCGATCGCCCCAGGCATTGGAAACAATCCCGGTGCGCGCCGGTCGATCGCCGGTGAGAATAGTCGAATGGCCCGGGCAGGTCTCGGTCGTGGCGTGACTTTGATAACCGTTGCGGAACACCGTCCCGCCGGCCAGACGGTCCAGCCCGGCGGTGAAGTGCGGTCGATATTCGTCGAACAAATCGGCCGAAAACTGGTCGAACGAAATCACGACCAGCAGGCGCGGTGGCGGCGGCGCGAGTGGCGGCGATTGGGCCGGCGCCACTGTGGCGACGCAGGCGAGAGTGAGTGCAGTCAAACCACGCATAGGGACTCCTCGGACCGTCACCCCGGCCCTGAGCCGGGGTCTGCCTGCCTTGCAAGCGAAAGAAAAGGCGGGTCCCGGATCAAGTCCGGGATGACGTCAGAGCTTCGCCCGCAGCCGCTCGTTGACCAGCTTGGGGTTGGCCTTGCCGGCCATCGCCTTCATCACCTGGCCGACGAAGAAGCCGAACAAGGCATCCTTGCCGCCCCGATACTGGTCGACCTTGTCGGCATTGGCGGCGAGCACGGCGTTGACCGCGGCGTCGATCGCGCCGGTGTCGGAGGTCTGCTTGAGACCACGCTCTTCGACGATCGCCGCCGCGCCCTGCCCGCTGTCGAGCATGATTTCGAACACCTGCTTGGCGAGGCTGCCCGAAATCGTGCCGTCGCCGACCAGCGCCAGCAATTCCGCCGCCTGGGCCGGGCCGACCGGGCTGTCGGCGATGGTCTTGCCGAGGCGGTTGAGCGCTCCGTACAGCTCCGACGCGACCCAATTGGCGGCCGCCTTGGGCTCGACGCCGCGCTCGAGCAACTCGTCGAACCAGTGCGCGCTTTCCACTTCGGCAGTTAGCACCCCGGCATTGTAAGGCGGAATGCCGAGCGCCTCGTAGCGCTTGCGCTTGGCGTCGGGCAGCTCGGGCAAAGACGCGCGGCACTCATCGATGAACGCCTCGTCGAGCTCGAGCGGGAGCAGGTCCGGATCAGGAAAATAGCGGTAGTCGTGCGCATCCTCCTTGGAGCGCAGGGTGCGGGTGACGTTCTTGTCGGGGTCGTAGAGCCGGGTTTCCTGGACGACGCTGCCGCCGCCTTCGATCAGCTCGACCTGGCGCTTGGCCTCATGCTCGATCACGGCCATCACGAAGCGCACCGAATTGACGTTCTTGGTCTCGGTCCGGGTGCCGAGTTCAGCGCCGACCTTGCGCACGCTGACGTTGACGTCGGCGCGCATCGAGCCTTCTTCCATATTGCCGTCGCACGAGCCGACGTAGCGGAGAATTGCTCTTAGCTTGCGCAGGTAAGCCCCTGCTTCGGCTGGCGAACTCATGTCCGGACGCGACACGATCTCCATCAGCGCGACGCCGCAGCGATTGAGGTCGACGTAGCTCATCGTCGCATGCTGGTCGTGCATCAGTTTTCCCGCATCCTGCTCGACGTGGATGCGCTCGATGCCGATCGCCTTGGTGCTGGTTTCATCCGCCGGATCGAGCAAAACTTCGATCTCGCCCTCACCGACCAGCGGGTGATAGAGCTGGCTGATCTGATAGCCCTGCGGCAAATCGGCGTAGAAGTAGTTCTTGCGGTCAAAGCGGCTGTAGCGGTTGACCACGGCGTCAAGCGCGAGCCCGGTGCGCACCGCCTGGCGGATGCATTCGCCGTTGGGCACCGGCAGCATTCCGGGCATCGCCGCGTCGACCAGGCTGACATGACTGTTGGGCTCGGCCCCAAACACCGCCGAGGCGCCGCTGAACAGCTTGGACCCGGACACGATCTGGGCGTGAACCTCGAGCCCGACGACGACTTCCCAGTCGCCGGTCTCACCCTTGATCCGATAAGGCGCGGTCGCGTCGGCCATTACCACCATTTCCCCGCGCGCGCTGTGAAGCCTGCGCTTTCCTCGATCGCCAGCGCGGCGTTGAGGACGCCCTGCTCATCGAGTTCGCGGCCGATGACGTGGAGGCCGAGCGGGAGTCCCTGCCCGTCGAGGCCGCCGGGGACCGACATCGCGGGCAGCCCGGCGAGGCTGG
>JBDTRT010000126.1:0-33950 GCA_039931595.1 Sphingomicrobium sp. | reverse complement strand
AGCGCGACCGAGCCGACCCGCTTGGCGACGACCTGGCTGCCGCCCTGAACCGCGACCGTGAAATATTGCAGCACGACTTGGCGCGCGGCGCCGGCATCGCGGCGCACGGCGAGCACGTCGAAGGTCGCATTGGAAATGATCTGCTCGCCGGTTTCCGAGCAATTGGCGGTGACGTTGGTGATGGTCGCGGTGACATCGATCGCCGACGCGTCGCGCGACTGCTCCGGGTTGAACAGGGTGATGTCGCCGGTCGCCGCCGGGATCCCGATTAGCGGGCACGAGCTGCGCGAAATGAACACTCCACCGTCTTCGATTTCGCCGCCCCTTGTGCAGGCGGACAACAGAGACAAGATCATGAGCGGCAGGAGGCGGAGCTTCACGGCGAGGGGATTCCTTCGAAATCTGGCGAGGGTCAATCGGCCCCGTTCATAGGAAGCGCCTTCCAACGCTGCAAGCGATCGCTTACATGGCCGGCGATGGCCACGGCCCGCCCACCCTTGCACGTGCTGATCGCCGCCCCCAGGGGATTCTGTGCCGGCGTCGATCGCGCGATCCAGATCGTCGAGCTGGCGCTCAAGCGCTTCGGCGCGCCGGTCTATGTCCGCCACGAGATCGTCCACAACCGCTTCGTGGTCGACCGGCTGCGCGACATGGGGGCGGTGTTCGTCGACGAGCTCGACGAGGTGCCGGACGACCGGCCGGTGGTGTTTTCGGCCCATGGCGTGCCCAAGTCGGTGCCCGCTGCGGCCAGCGCGCGCGGGCTCCATTTCGTCGATGCGACCTGCCCGTTGGTGTCCAAGGTCCACCGCCAGGCCGAGCGGCTAATCGCCGAGGGCCGCCATATCCTGTTCATCGGCCACGCCGGCCACCCCGAGGTGATCGGCACCTTCGGCCAGGTGCCCGAAGGATCGATCACGCTGATCGAGACCGAGGCCGACGTCGCCAGCGTCACCGTGGCCGACTCCGAGACCCTCGCCTTCCTCACCCAGACCACCCTGTCGGTCGACGACACCGCGGCCATGGTCGACGCCCTGAAAGCGCGTTTCCCGACCATCCGCGCCCCGGGCAGCGAGGACATTTGCTACGCCACCTCCAACCGCCAGGCGGCGGTCAAGGCGATCGCCCCATTGTGCGAGAAGATGCTGGTGATCGGCGCCCCCAACAGCAGCAATTCGCTGCGCCTGGCCGAAGTCGCCGAGCGGATCGGCGTGCCGGCGCGGCTGATCGAGCGCGCCACCGACATCGACTGGGACTGGCTTGGCCAGCCGGCCACGCTCGGCGTCACCGCCGGCGCCTCGGCCCCCGAACTGCTGGTGCGCGAAGTGATCGACGCGCTCCGCGCCCGGTTCGAGGTGACCGAGGAGGAAGCCGACCACACGCCCGAGCGGCTGAGCTTCAAATTGCCGCGGGAACTGGTCGCCTGACCCTCGCCGAGCTTCCGAAGGTCGAGATCTTCACCGACGGCGCGTGTCGCGGCAACCCCGGACCGGGCGGCTGGGCAGCGCTGATCCGCCTCGATTCTCCAAAAGGAACCCGCGCGCGCGAGCGCGAGCTGTCGGGCGGCGAGCCGCTGACGACCAACAACCGCATGGAATTGCTGGCCGCGATCAAAGCGCTCAACGCGCTGACCAAGCCGTGCCGCGTCAGCCTCACCACCGACAGCAGCTACGTCCGCGACGGGATCACCCGCTGGATCCACGGCTGGCAGAAAAACGGCTGGCGCACGTCCGACCGCAAGCCGGTCAAGAATGCCGATCTGTGGCTGGCGCTGCTGGACGCGATCAAACCCCACCGGATCGAATGGCATTGGGTCAAGGGCCACAGCGGGCACCCCGAAAACGACCGCGTCGACGCCCTCGCCTGCGCCGCGGCGGACACGCAGCGCAAGTAACTGTTTTCGACCCATTGAAGACATTTGACGAACACGGCAGAAGGCCAACATGGCTCGTTACCTGAAGAAGTCGGTGGTCGTGGACGCCGTGCAGTGGTTCAAGCAGGGAGATCATCCGGCCGTCCTCGCGAAATCCGACCGAGAGGCCTATATCGATACCCCCGAAGGTCGCCTCAGGGTTGACCCCGGAGACTGGATCATCACCGGCATTGCCGGCGAGAATTATCCCTGCAAGCCTCGCGTCTTCGAGCAGCTGTACACGCCCGAGGTCTGATCGGGGCGACCTCAAAGGCTAATGAGGCAGCGGGCAGACGGCACTAAGGTCTGCTTTCCACCCATTGCGGACATTGGCCTGGGCTTTCACCATAGGATTTATTTCCCAACTCGCGGCTGAAAGTCGGCGGGGTTGATGCCCCTTAGTTCTGACGGCAGCTTCTCCCCGCGAATCAGGCTCGCGCACAGCAGGGACGCGGCCGGGGCGGTCTGGATGCCCATGCCGCCCTGCCCGGCGCACCAGAAGAAGCGCGGCTCGGCGGGGTCGAAGCCGAACTTCATCACCCGGTCGGGGGCGAAGCTGCGCAGGCCGGCCCATTTGCGCTCGACCGCTTCGACCGGCCAATCGACCGCGCGTTCGAAGCGGTCGATTGCGTTGGCGACGTCGATTTCTTCCGGCGCGGCATCGCACGGCTCGACCGGGGTTTCATCGATCGGACTGACCCACACGCTGCGGTCGCCCTCACCCTTGAAGTAGAAACTGGTGTGGAGGTCGGTGACCAGCGGCAGGTCCTTCAAACCGTCGCGGCCGACCCGCAGCTGGACCACCGTCCGCCGCATCGGCTGCAGCCCGATGCCCCGCACGCCGCAGCGGGTCGCGACGTCGTCGGCCCATGCCCCGGCGGCGTCGACCAGGATCCCGGCGCGAATCGGGCCGGCGGCGGTCTCGACCGCCCAGCCGTCGCCCGATCGCTCGGCCGAGCGCAGCCCGGCGTCGGTCCGCACCTCGCCCCCGTCGCGGCGAATCGCCGCTAGGCAAGCGGCATGGAACGCCGCAACTTCGATGTCGGCGCAGCTCGCTTCGTACCAGGCGCCAGTCCATTGCTCGCGAAGGCCGGGAATCATCCGGACCAGCTCGGCCCGGTCGAGATGGACGAGGGCGTGCTCGCCGGTCAGTTCATCGGCGCCCTCGATCAGATCGCCATGCGGGCCGGTCAGATGGACCGTGCCGCGGCGGCGCAGTAGCGGGGTCTCCGACCCCGGCCAGCCAGCATCGAACATCGGTTTCGAGGCAAAGCTCAGCTGGCGCGCCGGCCCGGCGCCGAGGCTCGCCTCCCAGAACGCCGCCGAGCGCCCGGTCGAGTGGCGGCCGCACATATCCTCGGCCTCGATCAGGATCACCCGCATCTGGCCGGCAAGGCGCGCGCCGAGGCTGGCGCCGGCAATCCCGCCACCGACAATCAGCACATCGCAATCGTTCATTGGGGCATCCGGCACTGCAGCAATTCCTGTCTCATTCGGGCTTGGTTACGTTTTGGAAAGCCGCACCGTCTAGTGGTCGGCATCATGATCAACGCCGCATTTACCGATTTGCTGCCGCTGTTGCTGATGGGCCTGCTGGCGATCCTGCTGGTGGTCGCGGCGGTGGTCGATGTGCGCACATTCACTATTTCCAACTCGCTCAATCTCGCCGTGGCGCTGCTCGCGCCATTGTTCTGGCTGTCGATTCCCTTGCCGCTGTGGCCCAATGTCGCGGTCCAGCTGGCGATTGCGGCCGGGGTCTTCTCACTTTTCGCAGCGGGCTTCTACGTCGGCATGATGGGCGGCGGTGACGTCAAGCTCGCGGCCGCGCTGGCCCTGTGGTTTTCACCCGCTGAGACCCTTCGCTTCCTAGTGCTGATGTCGCTTGCCGGCGGCGTTGTGACGGTGGTTGCGATGGTCGTTCACAAGTCCCGCGGAAACGCTGGCCGACCCGAGATTCCTTATGGCGTTGCAATCGCTTTTGGCGGTCTCGCCATTCTCACCCAACGGTTTCTTAACCAATTTGCCTGATGTGTTGCAACATAGACGGGGCCCTACAGGGGAGGCGATCGCGCCATGAACGTGAAGAAAATTGCGCTGCTGTTCGGAGCGCTGGTCATTGCGGTGGTTACCGCGGTCATGGCCAAGAACATGTTTGCCGGAGCCGGGGCGGATGCGGCCAATGCCGCGCCTGCGGTTCCATTGGGCCCCAAGGTCCTGGTGGCGCGTAAAGCGCTGCCGGTCGGCACGATCATCGACGCGGAAAGCCTGGCCTACCAGCCGTGGCCGAAGGAGTTGATCCAGAGCGCTTATTACACTGAAGGCGCACCCGATTCCGACATGACCAAGCTGCTTGGCACGGTGGTCCGCTATCAGGTCACCGCCGGCCAGCCGCTGACCCATGGCGCATTGGTCGGTCCCGAGGATCGCGGCTTCCTCGCCGCGGCGCTTGGCCCGGGCATGCGCGCCATCACGGTTCCAGTGAACACGTCGAGCGGCGTCGCCGGCTTCGTGTTTCCAGGTGACCGGGTCGACATGGTGCTGACCCAGCAGGTTACCGGTGGTGGCGATGGTCCGCCGCTCAAGGTCTCTGAGACGATCGTGCGCAATGTCCGGGTGCTCGCCACCGACCAGCGCATCGACAGCAAGGGCGAAGATGGCAAGACCGAGGTCAAGACCTTCTCCAACGTCACCGTCGAAGTCACTCCGCGGATCGCCGAAAAGGTCGCCGTCGCCCAGAGCATGGGCTCGCTGACCCTCTCGCTGCGCTCGATCGCCGATAACTCGGCCGAGCTCGAGCGGGCGGTTGCTGCAGGTGAAGTCGCTTTGCCTGCCGGCGCCAACCCGGCCGAGGAGCGGCGCCTGCTGCTGGCGGTCGCCAATCGTCCGATGGACACCAACACGACCTTTACCACGGGTGGCGATGTGTCGCGCTTCCAGCGCCGCACGGTCCCTGCCCGGGCCTCCGACGCTTCGGCGGTCACCGCCACACAAGGACCGGCTTCGGCCAGTTTCGGTGCGGCCCCGGTTTATGCCGGTCCGACCGTGCGCGTCGCTCGCGGCAACACCATCACCGTCGTTCCGGTGGGAGCACACTAACATGACCAGTCGTAACATCACTCGCCGGGCTCGTCTCGGCACCGCGCTCGCCGCGCTGGCCATTGGCCTCGGCACGGTCGCCGGTTCCACTCCCGCGCTCGCCCAGCAGACTGCTGCGCGGCCGTCGGAAACGCTCAACCTGAGCCAGGGCACCGGCGCCATGGTGCGGCTGTCCTCGCCGATGAGCGACGTGTTTGTCGCCGACGACAAGGTCGCCGACATCCAGGTCCGCTCGTCGACCCAGCTTTATGTGTTCGGCAAGGGCCGCGGTGAGACCACGGTCTACGCCACCGGCGCCAACGGGCGGGTGGTCTATGCCGCCAACGTCCGCGTCGGCAACAACATCAGCTCGGTCACCGAGATGCTCAACCTGGCCATGCCGGAAGCAAGCATCCAGGCGACGCCGATGAACAACCTCGTGCTGCTGACCGGCACCGTGTCCTCGCCGACCGACGTCGAAGAGGCCCAGCGGCTGGTCCAGGCATATGTTGGCGAAGGTACCCAGGTGGTCAGCCGGCTCCGCTCCGCGGTTCCGCTGCAGGTCAACCTCAAGGTCCGCATTGCCGAGGTCAACCGCTCGCTGATCAAGCAGATCGGCGTCAATTTGCTGTCGCAGGACAATAGCGGCGGGACGCTGTTCGGCATCGGCCGCGGCAGCCCGGGCTCGTTCCCCCGGCCGGCCACTGGCACCACACCAGCGACTCCTACGACCTTCAACACGATCGTTGGCGGCACCACTTTGGCGCTCGCCGGCAAGGTACTCGGGGTCGACCTGCTCGGCACGCTCGATCTGCTCGAGAATGACGGCATCGTGACCACACTCGCCGAACCGAACCTGACGGCGCTTTCGGGCGAAACCGCCAGCTTCCTCGCCGGAGGCGAATTTCCGATCCCGGTGTCGCAGTCGCTCGGCTCGGTGACCATCGAGTACAAGCAATATGGCGTCGGCCTGGCGTTCACTCCAATCGTCCTGGCCGACGGTCGCATCTCGATGCGCGTCCGCCCGGAAGTCAGCGAGCTCAGCAACGAAGGATCGATCAAGCTCAACGGCTTCGAAGTTCCGGCGCTGACTACGCGCCGCGCGGAGACCACGGTCGAGCTCGGCTCGGGCCAGAGCTTCATGCTCGCCGGCCTGCTGCGCAACTCGAACACCAACAACATCGAGAAAGCGCCGTTCCTCGGCGACCTGCCGATCCTTGGCGCGCTGTTCCGTTCGACCAAATATCGCCGGTCGGAAACCGAGCTGGTGATCATCGTCACGCCGTATCTGGTGCGGCCGGTGTCCGGCCAGTTGGCAGCGCCGATCGACGGCTATCGCGCCCCGGACGACGCCCAGCGCGTGTTCCTCGGCCAGACCTTCAGAGGCCAGAGCGGCGCCGTTGCCGCTCCGGTTTCGCAGTCGGGTGCTGGCGGCGGGGCAGCCCCGGCCGCTCCGGGGTTCAAACTGTGACCCGCCGCTTCATCAGGAAGGATGCCACGATGCGTTCGAAATTCGCCCTTGTGCTCCTCGCCAGCGCCGTTGCCGGCTGCAGCACCGGAATGCGGGACCAGCCAGACCGCGGTCTCGCCCCGGTCAACGTGCCGGTCGTCCAACGGACCGACTATCTGTTCGACGTGGCTGCCCCCGACGGGTCGCTGCTGCCCGGCGAAGCCGCCCGGCTCAACGCCTGGTTCAGCGGTCTCGACCTCGGCTACGGCGACTCGATCTATGTCGACGGTGCCTATGCCGGCGCGGCTCGCGCCGACGTCGCGCAGGTCGCTGGAGCCTATGGCCTGCTGGTTTCGGCCAGTGCGCCGGTGACCGCCGGCGTGGTTCCCCCGGGCATGGTCCGGGTGGTCGTCAGCCGCACTCGCGCGGACGTTCCCGGATGCCCCAATTGGAGCGTCCCGGCCCAGCCCAATTACATGAACCGCACGATGTCGAACTTTGGCTGCGGGGTGAATTCGAACCTCGCCGCGATGGTCGCCAATCCCGAGGATCTGATCCACGGGCGCGAAGGCAGCGGCGTTGGTGACACGCAGACCGCATCCAAGGCCGTTGGATCCTACCGCAAGGCGGAGCCGACCGGGACCAAGGGCCTCCAGGACATCAACACGAAGAAGAAGGGCGAATAGCGATGAACGCTCCGTTCCAGGCACGCGCGGTTCTGCGCGATCCATTCACGGCTTTCGTCTGCGACGACGCCACCGCCGACATGCTGCGGCCGGTCGCGGTCGAGCATGGCTGGTCGCCGGAGAAGGTCAACAAGGGCGGGCTGCGCAACGCGGTCCAGTCGTTGTCGATCTCGGCAAGTCCGAACATCCTGTTCGTCGATCTGTCGGAATCGGCCGATCCGCTCAACGACATCAACGCCCTGGCCGAAGTCTGCGAGCCGGGCACGATCGTCATCGCCACCGGCCAGGTCAACGATGTCCGCCTTTACCGCGACCTCGTCGCGAGCGGCATCCACGACTATCTGCTCAAGCCGTTCACGGTCGACCAGCTGCGCGACAGCTTCGCTCATGCGCAGCAGATCATCTCCGGTCCGCGCGGCGAGGCCCAGGCCGACAAGCCGCACGTCATGACCGCAGTGGTCGGTGTGCGCGGCGGCGTCGGCGCTTCGACCGTCGCAACCTCGCTCGCCTGGCTGCTGGGTGAGCGCGCGCATCGCTCGACCGCGCTGCTCGACCTCGACATCCACTTCGGCACCGGCGCTTTGGCGCTCGACCTCGAGCCGGGCCGCGGCCTGACCGATGCGATCGAGAATCCGAGCCGGATCGACGGACTGTTCATCGAGCGGGCCATGGTCCGCGCCAATGAGCGGCTGTCGGTGCTGTCGGCGGAAGCGCCGATCCACCAGCCGCTGGTGACCGACGGAACCGCTTTCTTCCAGCTTCAGGAAGAGATGCGCAACGCCTTCGAATCGACCGTGATCGACCTTCCGCGCCACATGCTGATCCAATATCCGCACATGGTTCACGATGCGCACGTCGCGGTCGTGGTTGCGGAGCTGACCCTGGCGGCGACCCGCGATACCATCCGGATCCTCGCCTGGCTCAAGTCGAACGCGCCGCAGACCAAGGTCATCGTCGTCGCCAACGGCGTGCCCTCGGGCGGAGCGCTGGAAATCAGCCGCAAGGACTTCGAGCAATCGATCGAGCGTCCGGTTGACCTGGTCTTCCCGCACGACGGCAAGCTCGCCGCCCAGTCGGCCAAGCTCGGCAAGCCGATGGCGGAAGTTGCGACCGGCAAGATGGCGGCGCCGTTCAATACGCTCGCCAGCATGGTTCTCAGCCACTCCACCGAACAGGGTGCTGGAGTCGATCCGAAAGCGATCGGCGCCAAGTCCCTGGTCGACAATCTCAAGTCGATGCTGGCCAAGCCCAAAGCCAAGGCCGCCTAAGCGAACTGCGGCAAGGCGGGGGCGTGCCTTTGTCCGAGCCGCTGCGAAGGAAGTGTTGAATGATCTACATGGTGATCCTCTTCGTACTCGCTGGAGCAGCGCTGCTGCTGATTGCGAAGCTGTACGCGGGGCCGTCGGCGTCGAAGGCGGTCAAGCGGCGCATCGAGATGATCAAGGAACGCCATGGCGACATCATCGCCGGCCATGCCCAGGCGCAGATCCGCAAGCTGTTCGCGCAGCGTGCCGGACGGATGGAGGGGCTCGCCTCGACGCTGATCCCCAAGCCCGCTTTGCTCCGCCGGCGGCTGGAGATGACCGGCAAGGACATCAGCCTCGCCAAATACGGAATGATTTCGCTCGGCGTCGCGGTCGGTATTGCAATCCTGCTCATGCTGCGCGGATCGCCAGTGCTGCTTTCGATGTTCGTCGGCATGTTCTGTGGCCTCGGCGGCCCCTATTTCTTCGTCGGCAAGATGATCAGCCGGCGCATCAACAAGTTCAATACGAACTTCCCGGACGCGCTCGAGCTGATGGTTCGCGGCTTGCGCTCGGGTCTTCCGATCACCGAAACCCTGGGCATCGTCGCAGCCGAGATCACCGGACCGGTTGGAGTCGAATTCCGCGGCGTCGCCGACAAAATGAAAATCGGCCGCACGATGGAAGCCGCGCTGCAGGAAACTGCCGAGCGCCTCGGCACCGCCGAATTCCAGTTCTTCGTGATCACGCTGGCGATCCAGCGCGAGACCGGCGGTAACTTGGCCGAAACGCTGTCCAATCTTGCCGACGTGCTGCGCAAGCGCGCGCAGATGAAGCTCAAGATCAAGGCGATGAGCTCGGAGTCCAAGGCCTCCGCTTACATCATCGGCTGCCTTCCGTTCGTGGTGTTCACGCTCGTCTACCTGATCAACCCGACCTACATGGGCGGCTTCTTCGTCGACGAGCGGCTGATGGTCGCCGGCCTGGGTGGAATGACCTGGATGGGCATCGGCGCCTTCATCATGGCCAAAATGATCAACTTCGAGATCTGACGGGGATATAGAGACATGCAGGCCACCGGCCCCACCGTTCTTGGTTTCGACGTCATCTGGATCGCGACGATGCTCAGCGCCGTCGCGACCTTCGCCGTGCTTCTCGCAATTTATGCCGCGACCACCGTGCGCGATCCGATGGCACGCCGCATCAAGGCGCTCAACGATCGCCGCGAACAGCTCAAGGCGGGCATCGTCGCCTCGACGAACAAGCGCAAGAAGCTGACCAACCGCAACGAGGCCGCCGACCGCGTCCGCTCGCTGCTGTCGACCTTCAAGATGCTGCAGGACGACCAGCTCAAGAAGACCCAGCTCAAGCTGATGCAGGCCGGTATCCGGACCAAGGACCTGGCGTTCTTCATCATTCTCGCGCGCGTCGTTCTGCCGATCGTGCTCGGGATCACCGCGGTGGTCATGATCTACGGCTTCAATTACTTCCCGGAATGGTCGTGGTGGCGCCGCTACGGGACCGTCGCGGCAACCCTGGTCGGTGCCTACAAGGCGCCCGACGTGTGGCTCAAGAACAAGGTCACCAAGCGCAGCAAGGCGGTTCGAAAGGGCCTGCCCGACGCGCTCGACCTGTTGGTCATCTGCGCCGAAGCCGGCCTGACGGTCGACGCCGCGTTCAACCGCGTCGCCAAGGAACTGGGCAAGGCCTATCCCGAACTGGGCGACGAATTCGGCCTGACCGCGATCGAGCTCGGCTTCCTCAACGAGCGTCGCCAGGCGTTCGAGAATCTCGCCAACCGAGTCGATCTCGACGCCGTCCGCGGCGTCGTCACGACCATGATCCAGACCGAAAAGTACGGCACTCCGCTGGCCTCCGCGCTGCGCGTGCTGTCGGCCGAGTTCCGCAACGAGCGGATGATGCGCGCCGAGGAAAAGGCCGCGCGCCTGCCGGCGATCATGACCGTGCCGCTGATTCTGTTCATTCTGCCGGTGCTGTTCATCGTCATCCTCGGCCCGGCGGCCTGCTCAATCAACGACAGCCTGCTCAAGGGTTAGTTTCCCCGACGATTGGAACGCAGTCGCCTTTTGGAGCGCTGTAGCCTAGCGTCTTCAACCAAGGGGAGAATCGAAGATGGTCGCTTTCACATCGGATCAGTGGGTCATTGTCGCGCTGGTCTTCGTCCTCGGGCTGCTGATCGGCGCCTTCCTCACCGCCGGCGGACGGCGCAAATGGAAAGCCCGCTACCGCGAGGAAGCCGACCGCCGCGAGGCGCTCGAGCGCGAGCATCGCGATACCCGCGCTCAGTGGGACACGCGCGAGAAAGAATGGCGCGAGCAGGATTCGCTGCGCGCCGCCGCGATCAAGGAAAACCGCCGCGACCCGACCGTGGCCGACCGCCGCGACATCGACGCCGACGGCGTGCCCGACGCGGTCGACCGCCGGCCGACCGACGACCGCAAGGCCTAGCCCTTCCCCTCTCCCGCGAACGGGAGAGGATTGAGGTAAGGGTTACCCTTCGATTTTCGAGAAATCCGCGACGTGGTGAACCGCGGCGCGGAAACGCAGCAGCAAGTTGAGCCGGCTCGCCCGCGTGGCGGGATCGGGGTCGTTGACCGTGACCTTGTCGAAAAAGGCGTCGATCGGCCCGCGCAGCGACGCCAACGCCGCCATCGCAGCGGTAAAATCCTCGCCCTCGACCGCCGCGCTGGCCTTGCTCTCGGCGGCGTCGAGCGCGGTTACGAGCGCCTGCTCTTCATCCGCCAGAGCGTCACCCCGGACCTGATCCGGGGCCTGCCTGCCTTCCCCGTCCCACTTTTCCTTCTTCAAAATGTTCGAAGCCCGCTTGTAACCCGCCAGCAAATCCCCGCCCTCGCCGGTCTCGACGAACCCCTGCAACGCCGTCACCCGGGCCAGCAGCCGCACCAGATCGTCCTCGCCGCCCAATGCGAACACCGCGTCGATCAAATCGTGCCGAACCCCGGCCTCGCGCTGCTGGACCTTGAGGCGGTCGGCGAAAAACTCCAGCAGTTCGCCGTGGGCGACCGGCAGCCGTAAGTCGTTGGCGACGATCAACTGGATCGCGCCGAGCGCCGCGCGCCTCAAGGCGAACGGATCGCGCGAGCCGGTCGGTTTCTCGCCGATCTCGAAAAAGGAGCGCAACGTGTCCAGCTTGTCCGCCAGGCTCACCGCGACCGTGACCGGCGCGGTCGGCACATCGTCGCCCTGCCCGACCGGCTTGTAATGGTCGCGGATGGCGTTGGAGACGTCTTGCGAATGGCCCTGGTAATGCGCGATCTCGCCGCCGATCACGCCCTGCAGCTCGGGGAATTCCCCAACCAGGCCCGACACCAGATCGGCCTTACACAGCCCGGCCGCGGTGCGCGCGGCGTGGGCCAGTTCGTCCGTCGTCATATGCTCGGGCGGCGCCACAATGCCTTGCTCGCACAGCCAGCTCGCCAGCTTGGCGACCCGCTCGACCTTGTCGGCGATGGTGCCGAGCTTGTCGTGAAACACGATCTGGCTGAGCTTGGCCGCCTGCTGGTCGAGCGGCACCCTCAAATCCTGCTGCCAGAAGAAGCGCGCATCGCTCAGCCGTGCCGCGAGCACGCGCTTGTTGCCCTCGACGATCGCCTGGCCGCCGTCATTGGCGTCGATATTGGCGACGCACACGAACGCTGGCGCAAGCGCGCCGTCGCCATCGCTGCACGCGAAATATTTCTGGTTGGTGCGCATGGTCAACACGATCACTTCGCGCGGGACGTCGAGATAATTGGCGTCGAACCGGCCGAGCAGCGGCACCGGCCATTCGGTCAGCCCGGCATTCTCGACCACCAGCCCCTCATCGGCGATCAGCGTCAGCCCGGCGTCGGCCGCGGCCCTTTCCGCCCCGTCGCGGATCAGCCGCTCGCGCTCGTCCTGGTCGACGATCACATGGCACGCGCGCAATTTCTCGATGTAGTCGCCCGCCCCGCCGATGGTGATCGCGCCGGGGTGGTGGAAGCGGTGGCCGACGGTCATCGCGCCGCTGTCGACGCCGCCGATGGTCAGCGGCACGATCGCATCGTCGAGCAGCGCCACAATACCGTGCAGCGGCCGCACCCAGCGCGGCGCGGTTTCGCTCGCCGACGCCTCACCCCAGCGCATCGACTTGGGCCACGGGAAATCGGCGACGATGCGGCTCAACGCCTCGCCGATCACCGCCGATGCGCTGCGCCCGGGCCGGTCGATCACCGCAAACAGCACGCCGTCGCGCTCTTCGAGCTGCTCGCGCGTCAGCCCGGTCTTGCGCAGAAAGCCGTCGAGCGCCTGCTGCGGAGCGGCCGCCTTGGGTCCCTTGATCTCCTCGCGGCTAGAAGCGGTTTCCGTCGCCACCCCGCGCGCGATCAGCACCAGCCGACGCGGCGTTGAATGGACGTCGATCGCGCCCGCCGCGAGCCCGGCCTGGTCGAGTTCGTCGGCAAACATCCGCGCCAGATCGTTGCGCGCCTTGGCCTGCATCCGCGCCGGAATCTCCTCCGACCGCAGCTCGAGCAGGAAGTCGCTCACGCCGCCGCTCCCTTGGTCTCAAGCCACACCGCGCAGGCCGCCGTGGCGAGGTCGCGGACGCGGCCGATGTAGGCCTGGCGCTCGGCGACCGAGATCACGCCGCGCGCCTGCAGCGTGTTGAACACATGGCTCGCCTTGATTGCTTGCTCATAGGCCGGGATGGCCAGCTTGGCGGCGAGGCAATTCTCGCACTCGGCCGCGGCCTTCCTGAAGGCATCGAACAGGATCTCGGTGTCGGCGACTTCGAAATTCCATTTCGACATCTGCCGCTCATTTTCGAGGAAGATGTCGCCATATCGCACCCCGGCGTCGTTGAACCTGAGGTCGAACACATTGTCGACGCCCTGGATATACATCGCCAGCCGCTCGAGCCCGTAGGTCAGCTCGCCCGCGACCGGGCGGCAATCGAACCCGCCAACTTGCTGGAAGTAAGTGAACTGGGTCACTTCCATGCCGTCGCACCACACTTCCCAGCCGAGCCCCCAGGCGCCGAGCGTCGGGCTCTCCCAATCGTCCTCGACGAAGCGGATGTCGTGCTTGAGCGGGTCGATGCCGATTTCGGCGAGGCTGCCGAGGTACAAGGCCTGGAGGTCCGGGGGGCTCGGCTTGAGCATCACCTGATACTGGTAATAATGGCCCAGCCGGTTGGGGTTCTCGCCATAACGGCCGTCGGTCGGGCGCCGGCACGGCTGGACGTAGGCGCATTGCCACGGGTCCGGGCCAAGCGCGCGCAACACCGTCGCCGGGTGGAAGGTGCCCGCCCCCATCTCCATGTCATAGGGCTGCAGCAGCACGCAGCCGCGCGCGCTCCAGTAGCGGTGGAGCGTGAGGATCAGGTCTTGAAAGCTCAAGGCCAAGGGTCGCCGTTCCCCATGAAAATATCGCACAACTGGTCGGGTCCGCGGGCGGCTTTGGCGCATGGCGGCGAGAGGGGCAAGTGGACGCTGCCGTTCAGCGTCCCTACATCGCTCGACCCGGAAGGCCTGGCGACGAGAGGTTCCCACTGATGCTCAAGACGATCCTGCAACGCGGACTGGCCATGGTCGGCCTCGCCACGCTGGCCAGCTGCGCGACCACCACCGAGCCCAGCCACGCCAGCGCTCGCCCGGCGATGTGGCAAGTCGCCGACCGCGACACCACGGTCTATCTGTTCGGGACGATCCACCTGCTGCCCAACGACTATGCGTGGCGCACCGCGGCGTTCGACAAGGCCGTGGCCGGGTCGCAAAGCCTGATCGTCGAGACCATCGTCGATTCCGCCAACCCGCAGGCGCTGGCCGGCGAGCTGGCGCGGCTTGGTTTCCGCGACGGCCTGCCGCCGATCGCCGGCCGGGTCCCGCCCGAGAAGCGCGCTAGTCTCGACGCCGCCATCGCCAAGACCGGCATCCCGCGCCCGGCGTTCGATCGCATGGAAACCTGGGCGGCGGCGTTCATGCTGCTCGGCACCCAGTTCAAGGATCTCGGCCTGACCGGCGACGCCGGGGTCGAGAATATCCTGCGCACCAACTTCACCCAGGCCGGCAAGCCGATCGGCCAGCTCGAAACCAACACCGAGCAATTGAGCATGTTCGACACCTTGCCGGAATCGGCCCAGCGCGCGCTGCTCGAAGGGGCGATCGACGCGCCGGCCGAAATGCGCAGCCAGTTCCAGTCGATGCTGACCGCCTGGACCAGCGGCGACGTCGCCGCCATCAGCACCACCTTCAACGAGGATCTGGCCGGCTCGCCCGAGCTGCGCGAGGCGCTGCTGCGGCGCCGCAACGCCAATTGGACCCATTGGATCGAACGCCGCATGGCCAGCCCTGGATCGGTGTTCATCGCGGTCGGCGCCGGCCATCTGGCGGGGAGCGATTCGGTGGTCGCGATGCTGCAGCGGGATGGCTACAAAGTGCGGCGAGTCCAATAAGCAACACACCCGCGGCGGATTTGAGCCAAACTGGCGATTTGGCGGTTCACAAGAATTCACATCCCGCGGTTTTCGCTAGACATTTATTAAGCTCTTGATGACCATAATTTTCGGGTATCGGGCTGGGGGCACGGTGCGCGAATGGGCGGGCGCGGACAGTTTCGCGCCAGTCGGCAAGGGATGAGCCGCGCTCATCGTCATTGATTTTCCTCTGCGCCGATCCGGTGGGTGGGAGACCCGATGGATGGCACATATACTGATCGCCGCCGCCCTCGCTGCAGCAACGCCCGGGGCATTCCCGGCTCCTGCGCCGGCGTTCGCGCCGGCACTCCCCGCAACCGTCCTCAATGCCCGGCCGGCGATCTGGGTGGTCAATGACGCCGACACGGTGATTTACCTGTTTGGTACCTTCCATGCGCTGGATGGAAAATCGGCCTGGTTCAATGAAGAGGTGCGCACCGCGTTCGCCGCGTCGGACGAGCTGGTGCTCGAGACCATCGTCCCGGAAGGCCCGCCGCTGCCTTCTCCAAGCGGTTCCGAAGTTCCCTCGCCGAGCAGCGTGCCGAGTGTCGCAATGACTCCGAGTGCCTCTTTCCTGGCGACCGCCCGGCTGGCGATCAGCGCCGGGCGGTCGCGCGGGATGAAGGTCGACGACGGCGCCGACGTCATTCTGCGCCGCGCCGCCGAGGCGTCGGGCAAGCCGATCGAAGGGCTCGAGACGATGGCCTTTCAGGTCGGCATGTTCGGCCGCATGCCCGAGCAAACCGCGCCGGCCGCGACGGTCACCCAGGACCGCCACGCGCTGGCCGACCTGTCGCTCGTCATGGGCCAGATGCAGGCCGCCTGGAACCGCGGCGATCCGGCGATCTTCGCCGCCATGCTGACCCAGATGCGACTCACCTCGCCGCGCAATTACGACGTCATGTTCGCCCAGCGGAACAGCAATTGGGCGCATTGGATCGCCGAGCGCCTGCTCAAGCCGGGAATCGTCTTTGTCGCCGTCGGCACCGGACATCTGACCGGCCCCGACAGCGTCCAGGTCAAGCTCGCCCAGCTCGGCGTCGCCTCCGAACGCATCAACTGACGGCCCGGGCAGGCCGTCACCCCCGACTCGACCCGGGGTCTGCCTTTCACTCTGCCCCAATCTTGCTTTTGCGCCGCTCCTCGACTAGTGCGCCCGCTTCCCCGGCCATGGTCATCCCTGGAGGCGTGGCGGGGCCATTGCATTGGAGAACAACAGATGAGCGAACAGCTGACGCTGCCCGCTGAAGCGCGCGACCGGGCTGGCAAGGGAGCCTCCCGGGCATTGCGTCGCGACGGACGGGTGCCCGCCGTGATTTACGGCGACAAGAAAGAACCGTTGTCGGTCCATGTCGAGGAAAAGCTCCTCGCCAAGATGCTCTCGACCGGCCACTTCATGAACACCGTGGTGATGGTAGCCGCAGGCGGCAAGTCGCACCGGACCTTGCCCAAGGACGTCCAGTTCCATCCGGTCAGCAGCCGGCCGATCCACGTCGACTTCCTGCGCATCGGCGAGCACAGCCAGCTCACCGTCGCGATCCCGGTCCGCTTCGACCATGAGGAAGAATCGCCCGGCATCAAGCGCGGCGGCGTGCTCAACATCGTCCAGCACGAGCTCGAGCTGGTGTGCGACGCGGCCCACATCCCGGACGAGATCCACATCAGCCTCGCCGGCCTCGACATCGGCGATTCGATCCACATCAGCTCGGTCAAGCTGCCCGAGGGCACCAAGGCCGCGATCGACGACCGCGACTTCACCGTCGCGACGATCGTCGCTCCGTCGGCGATGAAGTCCGAGGAAGCCGATGCCGCCGCTGCCGCTGCGGACGAGGTCCCGACCACCGGCGATGAAGACGCCGAAGGCGAAGGCGAAGCCGAGGGCGAGGGCGAGGGCAGCGACAACAGCTGATTGCCTCCCGCTTCGACACTCTAACCAGCCGCCCGCCCTCCTCGTGAGAGCGGGCGGTTTCTTTTTGGGCAGGCGACACGCTAGGAGGCCGCGATGCAGATCTGGGCCGGCCTCGGCAATCCCGGCGCAAGCTACGCGCTCCACCGCCACAACGTCGGCTACATGGCGGCCGACGTGATCGCCGCGGCGCATGGCTTCGGGCCGTGGCAGAAGAAGTTCCGCAGCCTCGTCGCCGACGGCCGCATCGGCCGCAACCGCGTCCTGCTGCTCAAACCGCAAACTTTCATGAACGACAGCGGCGACGCGGCGCAGCAGGCGCTGCGCTTCTTCAAGTTGGAGGTCGAGGCGCTGACCGCGTTCCATGACGAGCTCGACCTGGCGCCGATGAAGGTCAAGGTGAAGGTCGGCGGCGGCACCGCCGGCCACAACGGCCTGCGCTCGATCGACGCCGCGCTCGGCCCCGATTTCCGCCGCGTGCGGATCGGCATCGGCCACCCCGGCCACAAGGACAAGGTGACCAATTACGTGCTCGGCAATTACGCCAAGTCGGAAATGGAGCCGCTGTCCGACCTGCTCGCCGCGGTCGCCGACGAAGCGCAATGGCTGGCCGACGGCGACGACGCCCGCTTCATGAGCGAGGTCGCGCTCAGGTTGCAGGATTAGCCGGCGCCGCTCCGACCCTTTGGGCAACTTGCCGCATGTGATGCTGGAACCGCGGATTGTCTCGCAACGTATCGAGATCGGGGTCGGCTGCGACCGCTTTATAGGCAGACGCGCTCAATCGCGGGAAGATCGGCTCGAGCAGGTCGAGCGCGGCCTCGGTGTCGCCGAATTGCAAGGCCATGATGCACGCGAAATTGTAGCGCATGAAGATATTGTCGGGGCTGATCAGCAATGCCCGCTCGATCCATTCGTCGGCGCGGTCGCGCTGCTTGAGGGTTCCGAGGCCGGTCACGCCGGTGCCGAGCGCAGACCCGTTGGTGGGATCGTGGGCCAGTGCGCGCTCCGCTCCGGCGAGCGCCATTTCCGCCGCTCGAACGGCGGCCGTGGGATTACCGAGCGCCGGATAAACCGAACACAGCATGCTCCACGAGTGGTAGTCCGAATCGTCAATCGCGACCGCCTTTTCATAATGTCGGGCAGCCTCGGCGAAGCGGCGCAGAAAATAGAAAATGCGTCCCGCCTCGCGATTCACTTCCCACGATTCGGGATCGATCTGAAGCGCGCGCTTAAGCGCATCGTCGGCGTCGTCGAGCCGTCCTTGCTCATAGAAATATCGTGCCCGGACGCAGTATGCCTCGGCGATATGGGGATCGATCGACAGAGCGCGGTCGGCTGCCGCCGTGCCGTCATCTTCGCCCGCAGCGAAGGTGAAATGCAAGATGCACTGAACCAGCGCCATCAGTCCCCAGGCCCGGGCATAATCCGGGTCGAGCTCGACCGCGCGCCGACAAATTCGAATCACGAGCTCAAGCTGTCCGATGTTGCCCCAGTTTCCGGTGATCCAGTATTTCCGAGCCATGAGGTAATAATTATAGGCGTCGACGTTGCTCGTTCCGCAATGCTCGATCGCCTTCTTTTCTCCCTGGTGGAGCTTGATTTTCAGGGCTTCGACGATCGCTTTCGAAATCTCGTCCTGGATCGCGAAGATGTCGGTCAAGTCGCGGTCGTAGCGCTCGGCCCAGAGGTGGTCGCCGCTTGTTCCGTCGACCAGCTGGGCAGTGATCCGCACCCGCCCGCCGGCCTTGCGCACGCTGCCTTCGAGGACATGGCTGACACCGAGCTTGCGCGCGACATCGCACACATCGACCGCCTGGCCCTTGAAGGTGAAGGCGGTGTTGCGCGCAATCACCGCCAGCGCCGAGACCTTCGACAAATCGGTGGTGATGTCCTCGCTGATCCCGTCGCTGAAATATTCCTGCTCGGCATCCCCGCTCATGTTGGCGAACGGCAGCACGCAGATCGACAATTGATTCGACCGCCTGACCGCCTTGGGCTTGTTCGTCGCGGGCCCGACCAGCGCTGCGACACTGTCCGAAACCTTGCGCCAGCCGGGAGCGGCGATGTCGCCCTCCCAGCCCTGGAGGTCGGCGCACTGGATTTGGTTGAACGGGATCGGCGGGACGGTGCCGTCGATGCTGGTCTGGACCAGCTTGCTCTTGCCCCGCGCCACCTCGGCTTCGGCCCTGACCCACTGCGATTTGACCGCGTCGGCCGACCAGACGACGACCCCCGCCCCGGCCGAGTTCAAATGCTCCTCGATTACTTCGCTGTAGGCGCGGTGAGCCGGCAATTCGTCGTCGCGCCACACCGCATGACCCTCGTCGCGCAACGCATCCGCCATCTGCCGGGCCTCGGCCTCGGTCGATCGCGCATAGGATATGAAGATGTCAGACAGCGCCTCGCCCTTCCGGATTGGATATCAGGGAAGTATCGACGAGTCATGGCTCGCACCCTTTTTGTCACGCCGCTCTACGAAGCCGAGCTGAGCGAACCAGCGCTGCTGGCCGCGCTCGCTCACTCGATCCGCACCCTCGCCGCCGACGATCGCGCCGGTGTGCGGTGGAGCCGCGAGCACGGCTACCGCGGTTACACCAGCTACGCCTCGCTCGATGACCTGACGACGCGCGACCCCTCATTCGCCGACCTCGCCCGCCTGCTGACTCGCCACGCTGCGGCCTTTGCCGAGGACTGCGCCTTCGACCTGGCGCGCAAGCCGCGGCTCGACAGCCTGTGGGTCAATCTGTTGAAAAGCGGTGGGCAGCACAGTGGGCACATTCACCCGCACAGTATCCTCTCGGGCACATTCTACGTCGAAGCACCGACCGGCTCGAGCGCGATCCGCTTCGAGGATCCGCGGCTTGGAATGATGATGGTCGCCCCGCCCCGCTGCGGCGACGCGCCAGTCGAGCTGCAGACCTTCGTCACGGTCGAGCCGCGCGCCGGCCTGCTGCTGCTGTGGGAAAGCTGGCTGCGCCACGCGGTGCTGCCCGGCGGCGGCAAGGGCGACCGGCTCAGCATCTCGTTCAACTTCGCCTGATCGATCAGGCAGCCAAGGCGAGCTGGTCGCGGCCGTTGCGCTTGGCCTCGTAAAGCGCCGCGTCAGCGATTGGAAACGCCTCGTCGACCCCGCCGGCCCCGAGCGGAGCGACGCCACCGCTGACCGTCACCCAGATTCGCGCCTTGTCGTACCTGATGACGGTATGGGCCACGCTGACCCGCAGCCGTTCGCACACCGCCATCGCCTGGGCGACCGACGTCCCGGGAAAGAAGATCGCAAACTCCTCGCCGCCAACGCGCGCAACGAGGTCGTGCTCACGAACCACCGCCCGCGCGATCCGCGCGAACTCGCGCAACACCTGGTCACCGGCGTCATGGCCGAACTTGTCATTGACGCGCTTGAAATGGTCGAGGTCGAGCACTGCGATGCAGCTTGCCGATGCCGCCCACTGGTCGGCCTCAGAAAGCTCTATCGCGTTGCGGAACCCGCGCCGGTTGGCGAGGCCGGTCAGCGTGTCGGTCAGCGCATCGACGGTCAGCCGAGTTTCGCGCGCCTTGCGCTTGGTAATATCGCGCACGATGCTCAACAGGCCCTCAGGCTCGCCATACTCGTCGAGCAGGGCACGCGAATGAGTCTCATACCACCGCCTTTCGCCGGTCGCGGTGATCGCCAGCGTGTCATACCTGTGGGTTGAACCGCCGGCAGCGATCGTCGCCCGGTGCGCGTCGCGCGCCTGGTCGACATCCTCCGGAGCAACCAGTGCAGTAATATTGGTTCCGATCAGCGCCTTCGGTTCATGTCCGCCAAGCTGCCGCACCGAGGGGCAAACATAGCGGATCCGGCCATCGAGCTCGAGCTGCAACAGGATATCGGTCGAATGCTCGGCCATCAGCCGATAGCGTTCCTCACTCAGGCGCAAGGCACCAAGGAGCTGCTCGCGTTGCTGCAGATTGGCGGCCACCGGAAGCACCGTGAGGACCGTCGCAGCGAGATAGAATTGGAAGGCATGAATCTCACTGCCGGCGGTCGCGAGGATCAGCGGAATCGGCCCGTAGCCGGCGATGGTGGCGGCGCCTCCGATCAATGCCAGCAGCACGACCGCGATCGCCGCTCCACCCCGTCCGACACGAAATGTAACGAGGATGATCGGAAGCACCGGCAGAAACAGCAACGGCAGACTGGTAAAGACGAAGACCAGCACGCTGGTGGCGGCGACCAGCAGCAGTAGCAGCGCGTTGCGGGTCGTTCGGCGCCGCCGCGGGTCGCGGAAGACCTGCTGGACACCGCCTTGCGCGATCAGGATCGCCAATGGCGTCAGGGTGATGTTGCCGAGGGCATGGCCGTGAAGAAGTTGACGAACGCTGGGATAGGCGTCTGGCCCAGCACTACAAATGTGCCGGCGACGCTGATCGCCGCCACCAGAGGTGCGATGAGACCTGCCGAAAATATGAAATAATAGAGCCACGACAGCGAGCCGAGCGGATGCTGCGGATGGCCATAACGGCGCAATAGCCAGGCCGCGAGCCACGCTTCGAGCATGTTGACGCAGGACAGTGGCAAGGCAGCCGCCCAGCCCAGCCCAAACAGACCGGTGGCCAACCCGCTGACCACTGCACAGGGAACGATCGAGGCCAGCCATTGCCGACGCGGGCGAGTGATAAGGTCGGCAATGAGCAACGGCGTGGCGAGCCACAGGAACGCAACTCCGCCGTCAAACCGGGTCAGCACCACAGCGACCGTCGCGGCGACGAAATAAGCGATCGCCAGCGGCACCCGGTCGAGAGCGAAAGTTTGGAAGGCCATTGCCCGCGTTTATGCGCAAACATTGTGACTGAGGTTGCGACTCTGTCCGAAATGGTTGCTTCGCACCGAGGCACGATCACCGTCCGCTTCAATTTTCCCCCGCCAGCGTCTAAGCGCCGCTCGCACTCTCCCCTCATCAAGGATCATTCATGGGCTTTCGCTGCGGCATCGTCGGCTTGCCGAATGTTGGAAAATCGACGCTGTTCAATGCGCTGACCGAAACCGCGGCGGCGCAGGCGGCGAATTACCCGTTCTGCACGATCGAACCCAACGTCGGCCGCGTCGCGGTGCCCGACGAGCGGCTCGACAAGATCCGCGCCATCGCCGGCTCGGCGCAGGAGATCGAGACCCAGATCGAGTTCGTCGACATCGCCGGCCTGGTCCGCGGCGCCAGCCAGGGCGAAGGCCTCGGCAACCAGTTCCTCGCCAACATCCGCGAAGTCGACGCGGTGGTCCACGTGTTGCGCTGCTTCGAAGGCGGCGACGTGACCCACGTCGAAGGTCGGGTCGACCCGATCGCCGACGCCGAGACGGTTGAGACCGAGCTCATGCTGGCCGACCTCGATAGTCTCGAGCGGCGCGTCCCCAACCTCGCCAAGAAAGCTCTCCAGGGCGACAAGGAGGCCAAGGTCGAGGCGTCGGTGCTCGGCCAGGCGCTCGAGCTGCTGCGCGACTCCAGGCCGGCGCGGCTGACTAGGCCCAAGGATGTCGAGGAGCAACGCGCGCTCGATCGTGCGCAATTGCTGACCGCCAAGCCGGTGCTCTACGTCTGCAACGTCGACGAATCCGACGCGGCCAACGGCAATGCGTTGTCCGCCCGTGTGTTCGAGATGGCCAAGTCGGTCGGCGCCGGAGCGGTCGTCATCTCGGCCGCGATCGAGGCCGAGATCGCCACTCTCGACGAAGCCGACCGGGCCGCCTTCCTGGCCGATCTCGGGCTTGAGGAGACCGGCCTGACGCGGGTCATTCGCGCTGGATATCAATTGCTTGGCCTGATCACATTCTTCACCGCCGGACCCAAAGAATCGCGCGCCTGGACGGTCGAGCAGCACGCCAAGGCGCCCCAGGCGGCGGGCGTCATCCACACCGATTTCGAGCGCGGCTTCATCCGCGCCGAGACCATCGCCTACGCCGATTTCATTGCGTTCGGCGGCGAGCAGGGGGCCAAGGATGCGGGCAAGATGCGCTCGGAAGGCAAAGACTATGTGGTTCAGGACGGCGACGTCCTGCTGTTCCGCTTCAACGTGTGACGGGTGGTCCCGCCGGCCGCCAGCTGTTGGCGATGCCCATCACCAGCAACAGCCAAAACGCCCCGAACGACCAGCCGGCGACGATGTCGCTTGGCCAATGCACCCCGAGCATTGCGCGGCTCAGCCCAATCAGAAAGGTCATCAGCAGCGCCGCGCCGACCGCGATCCGGCGGTGGGCGGGATGGTCGACCATGAGCAGCGCGATGCCGAGCAGAACGACCATCGAATTGGCCGCATGACCGCTTGGAAACGACAACTCGTGCACCTTGACCAGGCGCAAATGCTCGTCCGGCCGAAGGCGCGCGAAATAGGTTTTTTCGGCACTCACCATCAGCCGCCCGGTGAAAGCCGCGACCAGCAGCACCAGCGCCGACCAATGGCGGCGGCGATAGAGCAGCCCCGCCGCGCCGATCAGCGAGACCGCGATCATCACCGGCCAGGTGCCGAGATACGTCACGTCCTTTGCGGCGGCCGCGAGCCGCGGCGCATTCCCGGCATAAACGCTGAACAGGATCGCGCGATCGACCTCGCCGGTGCCGAGCGGCAGCATCGCCAGCCACACCGCGGCGAGCCCCGCCATGACCAGCAACAGCGGTCGGGACGAGCCTATCGGCGCCCGCCGCTCAGGAAGCGGATCGGCTCCGCTCCCGGCGCTTAGAACTTCATCCCCGCGCGAATGCCGATCGTCCGCGGCCTGCCGGGTACGATGTGGACGTTGGTGCACAGCCCGCAGACCACGGCGCGCGACAGATCGTTGCGCTTGTCGAACACGTTGGTGGTGAACAGTTCGAGGCTGATGTTGCGCCAGTCGTAGCCGCCATAGAGATCGACCAGGGTGTAGGGCCGCAGCTTGCCGATCAGGTCGTTGGAATCGAAGCCGCCGCCTTCATCGGTCTTGAGCGAGGCGCGGGCGCTGGTCTGGTGTACGACCGCCGCCTGCACATGGGCTTTACCAACACCCATGTCCCACGCGTAGCGCGCCGTGCCGGTCACCTTGAGCTTGGGCGTAACCGGCAGCCGCGTTCCGCTCGGAGCCGCAATAAAGTCCGGATCGCCGTTGGCGTCGAGGCCCGAACAGTCCGCATTGCCGAACGCGAAGTTGCAGATGTTACCCTTAGTCTTGGCGTCGGTGTAGGCAGCCGCGGCGGTGAGGGACAACCCGTTGCGGACATAATTGAAGTCGGTCTCGATCCCGTTGATCCGCGCATCGCGGCCGTTCTGGACGACCGTCAAACTGCTTTCGCCAAGGAAGCTGAACTGGAATTTCTGCCATTTCTGGTGATAAACGGCGCCGTTCCAGCGAACGGGCCCGAAGGTCGTTTTCCAGCCAAGCTCATAGTTGACCAGGAAGTCCGGGTCATAGCCGGCGAGGCCCGGCTGGCGATTGATTCCGCCCGGCCGGAAGCCCTTCGACCAGGTCGAGTAGAACAACAGTCCGTCGTGCGGCTTCCAGGTCCCGTTGAAACGGTAGGTGAACCCGCTGTCCTTGCTCTGCTTGGGCTTGATCTTGCCATTTTCGAAGCTGCCGACGTTGATGCACGGCGTTCCGCTCAGCACACCGTCGAGCAGGAACGCGAGGTCGGTGCCGTTTAATTGAGATTCGCGCAATGAATCGCCACTGACCGTGAAGCATTGGGCGACGCCGGTCCTCGTACTGCCGGCCGCGTTCGGCGGAGGATTGTCGTCCGCGCCCTGAAAAAAGGCCGGATTGCGGCCGTAACCGGCGAAACCGAACACGGTATTGTCGAACTTGTAATAGCGGCCGCCGCCGGTCAGCGTGATCTGGGGCGTCAAGTCGAAGCTGGCCTCGCCAAACAGCGCATAATCGCGGTCGACGCGCTCCTGCTTGGTCAGCCAAATCAGCCCTGGACGGCCGTTGACCGACAAATCGTCCGCAAGATTGTCGACGTGATATTCCTGCAGGATGTCGTTCGCCTGGCGCTGGTAGAAAGCGCCGGCGATCACTCGGAACGGCTTGTCCTGCGGCGACGCGATGCGGAACTCGTGGCTCATCTTCTTGAAGTGGTTGCCACCCGAGATGTACTGCGTCGGATCGACCTGGTTGCCGGCATTGTCCTGGTAATACAGGTAATAAGCGATGCCGCCGGTGCTTTCGTAATAAGCGTCGTAAGCGTCCGAATAATCGGTGTAATCGCTGATCCCGAAGGTCGGCCGATCCATGTAGGCGCCGGCATACGTGACATCGAAATTGCCGATCTTGCCTTCGATCGTCAGCGCCACCTGGGTGAACTTGTCCTTCGACGGCTCCTTGCGGAAGCGCTGGGTGTCGAGCTCGCCGACCGCCGGATCGTAGAAGAACACGCCGTTCGACTTCTGGTTCTGGTGCATGATGGTCGGCGTGATCGTCCAATTGTCGTCGAGGTCGATCTTGAGCGCGGCGCGTCCGCCATAGACGCGATTGGTGTTGAAGTCCTTCTTGAGGAACTTCGAATTGTCCTTGTGGATTCCGTTGCGGACGCAGCCGACCGGGATTTCTTCCCCGGGGTTGTCGGGGTCGTCGCCATAAATCGTGTCGCCGCAATAGGTCCGTTCGCCGAACACATTGTCGATGTAGCCGCCGTCGCGCTGGTAGAAAGCGACCGCGCGGAACGCGATATTGTCCGACACCGGCAGGTTGATCATGCCCTCAAGGCTGCCGCCCTTACCGCCATGGGCGACGGTGTTGATCTCGCCGTCGATCCGCCCGGCGGTGACGCCCAGTTCCGGCTTGTTGGTGATGATGCGGATCGTGCCCGCTTCGCTCGACGCTCCGTAGAGCGTGCCCTGCGGCCCGGCGAGGCTCTCGATCCGAGCAATGTCGTAGATGTGGACGTCGAGCGTCCCGCCGATGGTCGTGATCGGCTGCTCGTCGAGGTACGATCCGACCGACGGCAGGGAGCCGGTGTGGTTGCCGTCGCCGCCGGTCGCGACGCCGCGCATATAGACCACGGTCGCGCCCGGCTGGAGGGTCTGAAAGCTGACCGACGGGAGCTGCTTGGTGTAATCCTCGAAGTTCGAGATGTTGAGCTGGTCGAGGCGCCGGGTGCCGATCGCCTGGACGCTGATCGGCACGTCCTGCAGATTCTCTTCGCGCTTCTGGGCGGTGATGACGATCTCGCCGCTGTCCTCGCCCTGGCCGTCGGCGGCGGACGGTTGAGCCGCGACCCGTTGAACCGGCGCCGGCGCTACGGCTTCGGGCGCAGTGGTTTCGACGGCCGTGGAATCGCTCGACGGTTCGGGCGGAGGAGCGGTTTGGGAGAAAGCCGGTGAGGCAATCGCAGTTGAGGCGAGAAAGCCCAGCGTGATCGTGCGAAAACCAGTGCGACTCATTGACCAACTCCCCCGAGTATTTTGTGACGGCATTGCGTCAGAGCGGCGACAGCTTGTCAACGGCGAACGTTGCGGACCCGCAATTTCCGGGCCGATTATCCCTTACCGTTGCAGCAAGGCCGCGGGCACGTCGGGATAAGCGTCGAGGATCTCGCCGAGCGCCTCCTTGAGCGGCCTGAGATACGGCTCGTAGGGCTGCCATTCCTCGGTCGCTGAGCGATAGATCGGCTGGCGCACCTGTTCCGAGCTGGCGGTGCGCACCGCCCGCTCGGTTTCGTGGAAGGCGAGGCAGGCGGGATCGAAGACCAGTCCGCAGGCGGCGAGCAGCGCGCGCACTTCGGCTTCGGTGTCGTCAACCATCCGCTCGTAGATGACGCGGTGGACGCGCCCCGGCAGAACCGCGTCGACATGCGCCATCAGCCGCACATAGTCGGCATAATATTGGCCGACGTCGGCAAGGTCGTAGGTGAAGTCCTGGCCGCGCGCGAAATGCTGGCGGAAGTTGGAAAGGCAGCAACCGAGCGGATGGCGCCGGGCATCGATGATCTTGGCGTTGGGCAGCAGCCAGTGGATCAACGGGACGTAGAGCCAATTGTTGGGCAGCTTGTCGACGAACAGCGGCCGGTCGGTTCGCCGCTGGACCGACGCCCGCTTGAGATAATCCTCGCCTGCAGCACGGCGCTCGTCGGCGGTCATCGCCACCGCGCTCTCGGGATAGCCCTTGCGCTGGCGGGCAACGGCCGGGAGGTCGGGCAGCTCGGACGTGCCCTCGACCAGTGGATGCGAGGCGAGGATCTGCTCGACCAGGGTCGATCCGGCGCGCGGCATTCCGACGACGAAGATCGGGTCGGGCGCGCCACTCCCGCCGGGAATCGCCAGCACGTCGGCGGTAAACGCCGCGATGCTCCGGTCGACCGTCCGGGTGATGCGGCTGGCGACGAATGGATGGTGCTTGAGGCGCAGCGCATTGCCCGCGGCATAATGGCGGAACGCCTGCTCGGTCCGGCTGGCGTCGTGCATCGCCTTGCCAAGCGCGAAGTCGAGATGAAAGCGGTCCTGGTCGGTCAGCCCGGTTCCGGCCAGCGCCGCTTCCATCGCGGCAATGTCGGTCTCGTCGAACCGCACGGTCTTGAGATTGGCCAGGCTCCACCACGCTTCGCCCAACTCGGGCTTGAGGGCGATCGCCTCGCGGTAGGCGGCGATGCCCTCGGTCTGGCGGCCGATGGTCTTGAGCATGTGGCCATAGCTGAGCCACACGCGCGCCTGCTTCGGCGCCTTGGCCAGCACCGCTTCGTAAAGCTCGATCGCCTGGTCGAAGTCGCCGAGCCGGCCGAGCGTCGCCGCCTTGAGGTTGAGGTGGCCGATCGCTTCGGGTTCGGCCTGGAACACCCCCTCGAGCAGCTCGAGCGCTTCGGCCGGGCGGCCGGTCCGCCCCAGCACCAGCGCCAGATTGGCCCGCGCCGCGGTAAAGTCCGGGGCCAGCTCGACCGCCCGCCGAAGCAGGCTTTCGGCATCCTTCATGCGCCCGATGCGGCCGGCCAGCTCGGCCAGCATGCGGATCGCGGCGACGTCGAACGGGTCTTCCTTGAGATGCGCCTTGAGGCTGCGCTCGGCGACGTCGAGGCGGTTTTCGTACAGCGCCAGCGCGCCTTCCATCAACCGCGCGGGCCAGCGCTCGGAACCGGGAAATTGCGTCGCCACAGGCGAACCACTAGCCGCTCATTCAGGCTCGCGCCAAGGGGGCCGGGCCGCTACTTGGGTCGAATGAAATATTTCGAAGACATTGCGGTCGGCGAGCAAACCACCTTCGGCGATTACGACGTCACTCGCGAGGAAATCCTCGAGTTCGCCCGCAAGTACGATCCGCAGCCGTTCCATCTTTCGGACGAAGCCGCGGCCAGGACCCATTTCGGGCGGCTCGCGGCGAGCGGCTGGCACACCACGGCGATGACCATGGCGGTGATAGTCGCTTATTTCACCAAGCACGAACAAGCTGGGCTCGGCTCGCCCGGGATCGACGAGCTGCGGTGGTTGAAGCCGGTTCATCCCGGCGACCGCCTGACGGTCAGCGGAACGGTGGTCGACAAGACCCCGTCGCGCTCCAAGCCGGGCATCGGCACGATCCGCACCAACACATTGGTCACCAACCAGGACGGGGTCGACGTGATGCGCTTCACGTCGATCGTGATAATCCAGCGCCGCCCCCCAGCCGATCCCGGCTAGGAGGCGCAGCGTCGGTTAATTGCCGCGGACGCGGCGGTTATGCTGGGGCCGATCGCTCTGCTGATCGGTGGTTGAGCGGGTTGTGGTCGAGCGCGTGGTCGACCGCCGGGGCTGCGATCGGCGATCATCCCGAGCGGTCTGGGCAGCGGCGTGACGCGGCCGATTGAAGCCCGACCAATTGGCCGGCGGAGCGGCGTTGGCAGTAGTCGTCGCGCCCGTCGTCCGCGGCCTCGAGTGACCCCAATATTGGCGCTCGCGGTCGTTCCACATGCGCGGCCGACGGTACTGGTCGTAAACATAATAGCCGGTGCCCGGGTAATAATAGCCGTTGTACCAGCCGAACGGCGAACCGTAGCCGCCGCCATAGCCGCCGTAGCCGCCATAGCCCGGGTAACCACCACCATAGCCGTAGCCATAGCCGTAACCGGCCGAGCTGTAGCCATAGGGCGAGTAACCGTAGGGATTGTAATAGCCGGAGCCGTAGCCGCCATAATTGCTATAGCCGACGGACACGCCGGAATAGCCATCATAGCCGTTATAGGCGCAGGCGCTGAGCGAAAGAGCGGCTGCAGTAGCCGCGGCGGCAAGACGTAAACGCATTACAAGAGCCTTCCCAGACAGATAGGCGGGGATTGCGTAAACGTGCAGGGCCGGGCGACGGTTCCTTAAGCGCTGGCCTTAGCCGGCAATTCCTTGCTTGCCCTTGGCCCGCCGGGTCTTCGCCTGGTTGGCCGGATCGAGCACCCCGATGGGCCGCACCGCGCGCTTGGCCTCGGCCCAGATCTGCTTGTAGGCGAGATAAGCGAGGACCGTTCCGAACAGCAGGAAGATGACCACCGCGATCCCCGCCCGGTGGCGGTTTTCAAGCTTGGGCTCGGCCGTCCAGACGAGGAACGCCGCGACATCCGTGGCGACCTGGTCGACGGTCGACTTGGTCCCGTCGGCATAAGTGATCTGGCCCTCGCTGGTCAGCGGCGGTGGCATCGCCAGGTTCAAATTGGCGAAATAGGGATTGTAGTGAAGCCCCGGCGGAGTCTTCGCGGTCGGGAATTCCTGCAACAATTTGGCCGGCTGGGGCTGGTAACCGGTCAGCAGCGAATGGACATAGGCCGCGCCGCCTTCGCGCGCCTTGGTGATCAGCGACAGGTCGGGCGGCAGCGCATTGTTGTTGGCCGCCCGGGCCGCGGTCTCGTTGGCGTAGGGGCTCGGGAAATTATCGGACGGGACCGCCTTGCGCGTCGCCGCCTCGCCGGTGTCGGGATTGATCGACGGAACCTCGGTCGCCCACTGGTTGGCGATCGCTTTAACTTCCGCCTCGTTATAGCCAAGGTCGCGCAGGTCGCGGAACGCCACCAGCTTGAGGCTGTGGCACGCCGAGCAAACTTCCTTGTAGACTTGGAACCCGCGCTGCAGCTGGCGCCGGTCGAACTTGCCGAACGGACCGTCGCTGGCCAGCGCGAGCGGCCTGGGATGCTTGTGGAAACCCTCCTCGGCCAGGGGCGCCGGCGGATTGCTGAAATAGCTCGAAAGCCCGCTGAACAGCGAAATCAACAGGACTCCGGCGAATGCCAGGCCAACCACAAAACCGATGATGCGGACCATGTTCTGCCCTGTTCCTTTACTCGGCTGCCGCGGACGCGCGCGGTGCGGTCCCGATCGGCGCCGATTCCTGCTGTTCGCCGTGAAGCACCGATTCGGTGATCGAATTGGGCAGCGGCAACGGCCGCTCGAATTTCGAGATCAGCGGCAGGATGATCAGGAAGTGCGCGAAATAATAAGCCGCGGCGAGCTGCGACAGGCCGACATAGAATGGCGTTGCCGGCGCTCCGCCGCACCAGCCGAGGACGACCACGTCGACCACCAGCAGCAGGAAGAAGCGCTTGAAGATCGGCCGGTAATGCCCCGAGCGAACCGGCGAGCGGTCGAGCCACGGCAGGAAGAACAGCAGCAGGATCGAGCTGAACATGGCCAGCACGCCCCACAGCTTGGCGGGCAGGATGAAGTCGACCGTGAACGCGCGCAGGATCGCGTAGAACGGCCAGAAATACCATTCGGGGACGATGTGGGCCGGCGTCGCCATCGGGTTGGCCGGAATGTAATTGTCCGGATGCCCCATGTAATTGGGCGCGAAATAAAGCGTCAGCGCGAACAACAGCAGGAACACGCCGGCGCCGAACCCGTCCTTGGCGGTATAGAACGGGTGGAACGGCAATGTGTCCTGCTCATCCTTGACGTCGACTCCGGTCGGATTGCCCGAACCCGGGATGTGCAGCGCCCAGATGTGGAGGATGACCACCGCGGCGATCACGAACGGCAGTAGGTAATGGAGCGAGAAGAAGCGGGTCAGCGCCGCCTGGTCGGGCGCGTACCCGCCCAACAGCCAGATGCGGATCGGCTCGCCGACCAACGGAAAGGCGGAGAAGAAGCCGGTGATGACCTGCGCCCCCCAATAGCTCATCTGGCCCCACGGCAGCACGTAGCCCATGAACGCGGTCGCCATCATCAGCAGGTAGATCACCAGGCCGAGCATCCACACCAGCTCGCGCGGCGCCTTGTAGCTGCCGAAGAACAGCCCGCGGAAAATGTGGATGTAGGTGACGATGAAGAAGAAACTGGCGCCGTTCATGTGGGCGTAGCGCAGCAGCCAGCCGGCGTTGACGTCGCGCATGATGTGCTCGACCGAATTGAAGGCGCCGTCGGCCGATGCGTAATAATGCATCGCCAGCACGATCCCGGTGATGATCTGAATGGTCAGGAAGAGCCCGGCGAGGACGCCGTAATTCCACCAGTAATTGAGGTTGCGCGGCACCGGATAGCCGCCGCCGACCGCGCCATAAGCGAGCCGCGGCAAAGGCAGCCGATCGTCGAGCCAGCGCATGAACGGTGACTTCGGTTCATAGGGTTTTGCCCAGGAAAAGCTCATCTCTCTCTTCCCCTCAACCGATCTGGACGACCGTCGGCGACGTGAACTGATATTCCGGCACCTGCAGGTTGAGCGGCGCCGGTCCCTGGCGAATCCGCGCCGCGGTGTCATAGGCCGAGCCGTGGCACGGGCAGAAATAACCTCCGAACGGGCCGCGGTTCTCGCCTTCGCCGGTGCCCAACGGAATGCACCCGAGGTGGGTGCAGACGCCCATCGTGATCAGCCAGTTCTGCTTGCCCGGCTTGGTCCGCTCGGCCAGCGTCTGCGGGTCGCGCAGCTCGCTCAGCGGCACCGCGTTGGCGGCGGCGATCTCGGCCGGGGTCAGGTTGCGGATGAACACCGGCTGCTTGCGCCAGCTGGTCTTGATCGCCTGGCCCGGCGCAATCTTGGAAATGTCGACTTCGGTCGAGGCCAGCGCCAGCACGTCGGCCGACGGGCTCATCTGCGAAATCAGCGGCAGCGCGACTGCAACCGCGCCGACTCCGGCAAAGCTGACCGCCGCGACATTGATGAAGTCGCGGCGCCGGACGCCGTCCTCAGCCTGATATTGTCCCGGGTCTGCGGACGGTTTCAGCGTGGCCATGCTCACCCTTATGACGCGAAAAGTTCAAGTGCCGGACCGGCACCGAGCAACATCGCTCCCGAAAGGCCCCCGGGAGCGATTGGCGGGCCTGATAGCGGGCGCATCAGAGACTGCCAAGGGGCGGATTTGGTCAAGCGGCAATGGCGGCGGTTGCGCTTTCGGCGCGATGCTCCCGCCGGCCAATGATCGCCGACCGCAGCATCACCGCCGCCGCATAGAGCACGACAACGATGACCAGCCAGCGCAGCAACTCCAGCGGCATGGTCTTGACGATGTAAGCGGCGACGAACACCGCCGGGATCCCGCCGACGGCTAGCCCACCGACAATCCGCAAGTCGATGTCGCCGATCTGGATGTGGCGAATGCTTGCCCCCGCCCCGCACATCGCTGCGCCGGCCGCCATGATCGGGAAACACAGCCTGGGGTCCATCCCCATCAGGCTCAACATGACCAGCGTCGGCGCATAATTGCCGACCCCAAAGTTGAGCAGGATGCCAAATCCGAAATTGGCCGCGATGGCGATGATCATCAGCATCAGCGGCAGGCTGTTGGCGGTGCCGCCGCCGGGAAACCAGTGGAGATTGGTCATTGCATAGGCGGCGGCGGCGAGGAGCAAGGCGGCGGCGACGATGAACTGGATCAGCCACACCCGCGAGCGCGCCACCAATGGCGCCCCCAACAGCCCGCCCATCAGCAAGGCGATGACGCATCCGATCAACAACACCGGCTCGACCATCACCCCGAGCGCGATCAGGAAGATGATCGATTCGGCCATCGACGGCGGTGTCAGCCCGACCAGCATGGTCTGCGGGATCAGCCGGTCCGGCACCAGCTTGCGGAATTTGAGCCAGGCGGTGGTCGGGGCGAATGAGCCGATCCCGAGCGTATCGAAGAAGCTGACCAATGCGCCGACCGCGGCGGCTTGGAGGTTGGGGATGGCCCCGCGGGCAAGTGTCGCCCGCACCAGGATCAGCCCGAACACTAGGATCGCCAGCGACAACGGTACCAACAGCGCGATCAACATGGCATTTCCCCCATTGCCATTGTCCCCGATCGACGGACGCTAGAGGATTCGCGACCCTGCGGCTACACAGCCGCCCATGATTGCACTCGACGATCAGCAACAGGCGGCGCGCGACTGGTTTGAGGCGCTGCGCAGCCGAATCGTCGCGGCCTTCGAAGCGATCGAGCGCGAGGCCGGCAGCGACGCCACCTTCACCTTCACCCCGTGGGACCGCACCGACCCCGACGGCAGCCCGGGCGGCGGCGGGGTGCGCGGCCAGATGAACGGCACGGTGTTCGAAAAGGTCGGGGTCAACGTCTCGACCGTCGGCGGCCGCTTTGCTCCGGAGTTCGCGGCGTCGGTCGCCGGGGCCGAGGACGACCCGAGCTTTTTCGCGACCGGGATCAGCCTCGTCGCCCACATGGCCAACCCGCACGTCCCCGCGGTCCACATGAACACGCGCTTCCTGGCCACCACCAAGCGCTGGTTCGGCGGCGGGGCCGACCTCAACCCGGCGATCCCCTATGCCGCGGACACCGACGCGTTCCACGCCCGCCTGCGCGCCGCCTGCGCCGCCCACGACCCGACCTTCTATCCGCGCTTCGCCAAATGGGCGGAGGAGTATTTCTGGCTTCCGCACCGCTCGGTGGCGCGCGGCGTCGGGGGCATTTTCTACGACCATCTCGAAGGTCATTTCGACGCCCACTTCGCTTTCACCCGCGACGTCGGCGAGGCGTTTCTCGAGATTTTCCCGCAGCTCGTGCGGCAGCGCATGGCCATGCCGTTCACCGAGGCCGAACGCCAGCGCCTGCTCGAATTTCGCGGCCGCTACGTCGAATTCAACCTGCTCTACGACCGCGGCACTCTGTTCGGGCTCAAGACCGGCGGCAATATCGACGCCATCCTGATGAGCCTCCCGCCACTGGCGCGCTGGGCATGAGCTACAGCGCCATCGAGCCGCACGAACTGGCGGCGGTCGTCACCTTCCTCGAAATGCACCAGGCGCCGGACCAGGCAGTGCCGCCCTCCCCCCTGGCGTTGCAGCCGCTACCGCGCGAGCCCGACCGCTATCGCGCGTTGTTCGCC